>CBDURI010000010.1:0-21418 GCA_965369435.1 uncultured bacterium | reverse complement strand
CCGCGGACGGCATCGAAGTAGGCGTTCTGCACCTTCTCCGTGATCGGTCCACGCGACCCTTCGCCGATCGCGCGATCGTCGAGCTCGCGCACCGGAGTCACCTCGGCGGCGGTGCCGACCATGAAGACTTCGTCTGCGATGTAGAGCTCGTCACGCGAGATGAGGCGCTCGTGGATGGTGAGGCCGAGGCCCTGCATGACGCGCATGACCGAGTTGCGGGTGATGCCGCCTAGGATCGACACGCCCATGGGCGGGGTGGCGACTTCGCCGTCGCGGATGACGAAGATGTTCTCGCCGGAGGCCTCGGAGACGTAGCCCTGGGTGTCGAGCATGATGGCCTCGTCATAGCCAACCATCTGGACCTCGCGCTTGGCGAGAATCGAGTTGACGTAGTGGCCATTGGTCTTGGACTTCGACATCAGCGTGTTGACGCTTGCCCGTTGAAATGAGCTCACTTTGGCGCGAACGCCTCGCCGGAGGCCTTCCTCGCCGAGATAGGCGCCCCAACGCCACGCGATGACCGACACACGGGTCGGGTTGGTTTTGGCGCCGAGCCCCATCTCCCCGTCGCCCATGAAGGCGATCGGCCGGAGGTAACACTCGTCGAGCTTGTTCGCCCGCACGGTCTCGAGGCACGCCTCGACGATCTCCTCTTGGCTGTACGGCATCGGGAGCATGCAAATGTGGGCAGAATCGAAGAGTCGCCGAATGTGCTCTTCCAAACGAAAGATCGCGCTTCGCCCGTCTTTGAGCTTGTAACAGCGAATACCCTCGAAGACGCCCAGCCCGTAGTGCAGCGTGTGTGTCAATACGTGGACGTTCGCCTGCTCCCAAGGAATGAGCTTCCCATCGAGCCAGATCTTGTCCACTTTATCCACCATGGCTGCTCCTCACACCCCCACCAATCGGGGGTCGCGCGTATGTAGCATAAATCCGCAATTCCGCTGAGTTGACCTGGTTGGGGGCATGGAGTAGAAACGCCGGCGCTTCACGAGCCCGGGACGCAGTGTGCATCCGGGCTCGACGAACGTTGAAGGTAATTGGTGCTGTACTCCTTATTTCACATTTTGTTGCAACCCGAGGTGAGCGGCGGTCCGGTCGCGGCGCCTACGGGAGGTGGCGGTCCAGTGTCGTCGCCCCTCGGCTGCGCTGGTGGCGGAACCGAGCAAATCGGTCTGCTCCTGCTGATGTTCGGTGTCCTCTACTTCCTGATGATCCGACCACAACAGAAGCGCGCCAAAGAGCACGACGCGATGATGGGTGCCCTCAAGAAGGGCGACATCGTCCGCACCAACGGGGGTATCCGCGGCGAAATCACCGCACTCGACGAGCGTGACGTGACGGTCGAGATCGCTGACCGCACACGCATCAAGGTGCTGCGGAGCCACATTGCTGGGTTGGACCAACCCCCCGAACCGAAAAGCTAAACGCACAGGCGAGGATCATGGATCGAGGCTGGTATTTTCGTTTGGCAATCGTCGTCGGCTCGTCCGTCTTGGGCTTTCTCGCCCTGTGGCCGAGTGTCGATCGATGGTTGCCATGCCCCGACATCGTCAAAGAGACTTTCGAGAATCAGATCAACCCCGGCCTCGATATCAAGGGCGGCCTACGGTTGATGTATGAAGTCGAGGTCGACGAATACATTCGCGACCGTCGAGACCGGATCGCCGAGCAGGTGCAGCGCCAATGCGGTGTCCTGATTGGCATCGTTCCCGAAGACGATATCGACGACATCGACAAGGCCAAGCTCGACGAGATTCGACAGCGCTGCAAGGTCGAGCGTGTCGACAAGGACGGCGGCGCGGTGCGGGCGATTCGCATCACCTTCTCGAACCAAGAGGACGCTCAGAAGCTTTCCAAGACCTGGGTGAGGGACTACTTCCGCGACCTTCGCGTTGCGAGTGGCGTCGGTGAGCTCGTGGTCGACCTTCACATGCGCGAGGAGCAGCTCACCAACATGCGCGAGACCGCGGTTCGCCAGTCCGAGCGCACCATCATCAACCGTATCGATAGCATGGGCGTTCTCGAGCCGACCGTCATCGCCCGGCCGAACGATGGCGACATCATCATCGAGATTCCCGGTGCGCAGGAGAGCTCCTTCGAGCGCATCAAGGCGATCATCAGCCGCACTGCTCAGCTGCAGTTCAAAATCGTCGATGACGAGTCGGACGCGCGCGCGGTGTTCACTGCGCCCCCCGAGAGCGTCTACCTCAACCAGGACTCTCAGGTCTTTGCCGAGGCCTTCGGTGACGACGCGCGAGGTAATCTTCGCGCATACATCGCGACCCTCCCGGTGCCGGACGATCACGAGATCTTGATCGGCCGTCAGGATCCCGACCCCGATCGGGGAGGCGAGGGCTGGCGCACCTATTACATGTACCGCGTCGCCGACGCGACCGGCGAGGACCTCGATGACGCGTCCGTGGGTTTCGACCCGCAGAGCGGTAGCCCCGAGGTCGACTTCGTGATGAACACGCGCGGCGCTTCGCGCATGGCCGACCTCACGGGCCGCAACATCGGCAAGCGCATGGCCATCGTCCTCGACGACCGCGTCGAGTCAGCGCCGGTCATTCAGGGTCAGATTGGCGCCCGAGGCCGCATCACTCTTGGCGCCTACATGGATCGCAACACGCTCCTCCAGGAGGCCAAAGACCTCGTCGTCGTGCTTCAAGCTGGTGCGCTCCCGGCGCCCCTTCGCCCGGCCAACGAGCAGCTCATCGGCCCGACGCTTGGTCAGGACTCCGTGCGCAAAGGCGGAATTGCGGCGCTGGTCGGAGTCATCCTCGTCCTGCTTTTCATGGCGTTCTACTACCAAGTCGCCGGCCTGGTCGCGAATGCCATGGTCTTGCTGAACTTGCAGCTTCTGCTTGGGACCATGGCCGGCATCGGTGCGACGCTCACGCTGCCCGGTGTCGCGGCCATTGCGCTCACCGTCGGCATGGCGGTCGACGCGAACGTGCTCATTACCGAACGCATCAGGGAAGAGCTGAGGCTCGGGAAATCTCCCCGCTCCGCAGTCGAGCAGGGTTACGCGCGGGCCTATTCATCGGTCTTCGATAGCCAGCTCACCACGGCCATTGCGGGCATCGTCCTCTGGCAGTTCGGCACCGGACCGATCAAGGGGTTCGCCACGATGCTGTTGATCGGCATCGGGACCTCGCTCTTCACCGGCACGTTCTGCTCGAAGGTGCTCTTCGACTGGCTCGTACGCGGCTTGCGCGTGCAGCGACTGCGGGTGGGCTGACATGGAATTCATCAAACCTGGCACCTACTTCGACTTCATGAAGTACCGAGCGCCGGTGATGACCGTCCTCGGTCTCATGGCTCTGCTGAGCTTGATCTCTCTTTTCTACCCGGGACCCAACTACGGCATCGATTTCGCCGGCGGCACCGAGGTTCAACTGGCTTTCCGAGGGGATGTGTCCTCCGGTGAGGTTCGTGAGGCCCTCGAAGAGGCAGGCTACGCACGCCCGGACGTGATCAGCGTCGAGGGCAAGGCCAGCGAGTACATCATCCGTGTTCGCGAGGTCTCGTCCTTGCCCGAGGACCAGATCGAGCAGATTCGTGCGAACATCGAGGCAGCACTCGGTGACACCGTCCTGCGCGAGATGAAGGTCTCGCCCGGCGGCGATAAGATTACCCTCCGCGTTTCGGGTCCGGTCCACGAGCAGCAGCTCGAGGAGGCGCTCGAAGCGGGCGGCGCACACGTGCGCTCCATCAATACGCTCACAGGCAGCCGCGACCCCCGCTACGAGGTCCGCCTCGTCGGTGTTGCCGATGAGTTGATGGAGCAGCTGCAGGAACGGTTTGGCGAGCGTGCTCCCGAAGGCGCGCTGCGCGTCGAGTGGGTCGGGCCGAAGGCCGGCGAACAGCTCCGCGACGCGGCGATTCAGTCACTGCTGTACGCCATTGCGTTCATCATGTTGTACGTGGCGTTCCGTTTCGACATGCGATTCGCGCCCGGCGGCGTCATCGCCATGCTCCACGATGCGCTCATCACGCTCGGCATCTACGTGCTTCTACAAAAAGAAGTAAACCTCACCACCGTCGCCGCGCTTCTCACCATCATGGGTTATTCGATCAACGACACCATCGTCGTATTCGACCGGATCCGTGAGAACATGGTGCGTGTCCGAGACAAGAGTCTCCGCGAGCTGATCAACATCAGCACCTCGCAGATGTTGTCGCGAACGTTCGTCACCTCGCTCACGACGCTCCTGTCGGTGTCCGCCTTCTTCTTCCTAGGAACTGGCGTCATCCAAGACATCGCCTTCGCGTTGGGCATTGGTATCATCGTCGGCACATTGTCTTCGATCTTCATTGCAGCGCCGATCACCGAGCTGATGGATCGCCGTCTCTTCAATCGCGCGCGGGGCTAGCTCCGTGAACCGCTATCGCGTGCGGCCGTCCGATGAGCGGGCGGCTGGCATGCTTGCCGACGCGTGCGGACTGGGCGTCACGGCCGCTCAGGTACTCCTGCATCGGGGTCTCCAGGACGCCGACGCGGCGCGCCCGTTTCTCGATTCCACGCTCCGTGGCTTGAGCTCTCCCGAGCCGATGCTCGACCGCGCCCTCGCGTCGGAACGCATTGCCCGTGCAATCCGTGCCAGGGAGCGGATCGTCGTGTTTGGCGATTACGACGTAGACGGCACGACCTCAGCGGTGATTCTCAGCGAAGTGATCGCTGCCCTTGGAGGCGAGGTGCGAACCCTCATCGCCGACCGCTTTCAAGGTGGATACGGCCTGAGCGATCAGGGTCTCGATCGATGCTTGGCCGAGGGCCCCGGCTTGCTGGTGACCTGCGACTGCGGCTCTAGCGATCACGAGCGGATCGCGAAAGCCATGGCCCGGGGCATCGATGTCATCGTCGTCGACCACCACCTCGTGCCGGAACAAGCTCTTCCGGCGTTTGCTTTTCTCAACCCGCACCGTCCCGACTGCGGCTTCGCGTACAAGGGCCTTTGCAGCGCGGGCCTCGCCTTTTCGTTGGGGGCCGCCCTCCGGTCGGAGCTCGGCGCGGAGCTAGACCTTCGAGGCTGGCTCGACCTGGTGGCGATTGGCACGATCGCCGACGTCGCCCCATTGACCGAGGACAACCGGCGCCTGGTCCGGGCGGGATTGAAGAAGATCGGCGCGCCCAACACCAGGCCGGCCCTCGTTGCGCTGAGGCGAGCCGCCAAGATTCCGGAGTCGGCCCAGCTCACCGCCCGTGATGTCGCCTTTCGCTTTTCACCCCGGCTCAACGCGCCCGGTCGATTGGGCGTCGCCGACCTCACGCTTCGCTTCCTCACTGCGAAGACCCCAAAAGAGGCGTGGGGCCTGCTCCAAGACGTCGAGGCCAAGAACGAAGAGCGCAAGACGCTCGCCAATCGCGCGACCGAAGAGGCGCGCACGCAAGTCCGCGAGCTCTACGGAGAAGCGCCCGAGGAAGGCGTGGTCGTGGCGAGCGACACATGGCATCGCGGGGTCGTCGGCATCGTGGCCGCCCGACTGGTGGACACGTTCGGCGTTCCTGCGGTCGTGATTGCTTTCGACGCAGAGCATGGTCACGGTAGCGCCCGAACCACAGCAGACTTCGACGTGTACAGCGCGCTCTCGGAGTGCGCATCCGACCTGAGCGCCTGGGGCGGGCACCGAGCCGCCGCCGGGATCTCCCTGTCGCGCAAAGCGCTCGACTCCTTCCGTGCCTCGTTTGTGCAGGCCACACAGGGCGCGGGCTCGGGCGCGGGCGAGCTCGGTGAAATCGACGTGGCCCTTGGTGGCGCCTTCCGCGTCCCTACGGTCGAGGACCTTCAGCGCCTCGGGCCGTTTGGGGAGGGTTACCCGGCGCCGAGGTTCTTGGTCGACGCACACGTCGTCGAAGCGACGGGCGTCGGCGAAGGGCGTGCGCACGGCAAGCTCAAGCTACGCGTCGGCCAGGAATCGATTCGCGCGTTTGCGCCAGGGATGTTCTCGCGCATCGAGGGCCGGGACGCCCTCCGGCTGGTCGGCGAGTTCCAACCCGACCACTGGATCGGCGGCCAAGCAATCGAGCTCCTAGTCACAGACCTGCTCGACTAACGTCCCGTCCACTGCGGGTCGCGCTTCTGGAAAAACGCTGCGAGGCCTTCTTTGGCATCCTCGCTACCGAGCACCGCGTAGAGTTGCTCACGAAGGTAGGGAAGGGCTTCTTCGACCGACATCTTGCGTTGCTCGTTGTAGGCGTTGAGCCCCATCCGCATCGCGTTCGGTGACTGCTTGGCGAGCTGGCTCGCAAGCTCTGCGACGCGGGCATCGAGCTGTTCGTCCGGGACCACTTCGGTCAGCAGGCCGATCTCCCTCGCCTTGGTCGCCGTGATCTTGTCTCCCAGTAAGATGAGCTTCAGCAGCTCCCTCGTGTGAACGACCCGTTGAAGAACAGCCATGATCATCATCGGGAACAGCCCACGCTTGATCTCCGGCGTCCCGAGGATTGCGCTTTCGCAAGCGATAGCGAAGTGGCAGCAGGCGACGATCCCCATCGCTCCACCCATGACGTACCCTGGAATGCGCGCGATGATCGGCTTCTGCAGGCGGTCGAGGCGAAGCAGCAAATCGTCGAACTCGCCCTTTTTCTCGAGCTGGCTCCGATCGGCCGTCATGCCCTTCAAGTCCGCGCCGGCGCTGAACGCGTTGCCAGCCCCGGTCAGCACGAGCACCCGCACATCCTCGGCCGCCTCGGCGTCATCGAGGGCCCAAAGGAGCTCGTTGACCAGCTCCTGGCTCAGCGGGTTCTTCTTTTCTGGCTTGTTGAAGGTCAGGGTGACGATGTGTCCGTCCTGCTGCACCAGCAGGGCTTGATAGTCGCGTTCCTCCATGTCCGGATTCTTGGGCGCGCATTCTGTGAAATCAAGGCGAATGATTCCGCATCTAAGGTCGCGAGGTTGCAGCTCTTTCAGGCTGCGTGTACTGTGGGCGGACACGCAGCTGGAGGGGGAATTGGGCTGGTATCGGATCGGGTGTGCGTTTGCACTGACCGCAGTGGTTTCGCTGTCGGCGCTGCCTCGCAATGCCTTGGCGCAGGTCGATCCTGGGGTCTTCGAGAGTACGCAAGCCACGCCGAAGGGCACGATTGGTTTGGCCCTCGTTGGTGCCGAGCTCGGCCTCATCATTCCGTCCGCCTCAGGTCTCAACGAGCCGTGGTCGTTGGCGGTGTTTCCGATCGTGGGTGCGACCGGCGGTGCGCTAGCCGGGTACTTCGCCCTAGACAAACCCGACCGCCAAAAGGGGTCCGTTGCTGCCCTGGTCGTCGGCATGGCGGGTGTGCTTCCCGCCATCTTGGTCACAGTCAAAGGGGTCAGGAAGGAGCGGCAGAACCGCTGGGAGCCGACCCCGCAGATCGACCTGCGAACCGAAAAAGAGCAGCGCGCCTTCGAGACCGCTGAGGCAGGGCCGGGGCTTTTGCGCCGGTCACGATCCGGTCTTCGTATCGCCGTGCCCGGGATGGCGTTCTCTCGCAGAGCTCCACAGGACGCGGAATCCGTGCGGATGGGCGGCCTCCGTGACCGAACCGAGATGCGGCTTTCCCTCGCGTCCGGCGTGTTTTAGCGTTCCCGTATGATCACCTCGACGGTGCGTCGGACGGTGCGCGAACGTGGGCTGCTGTCCCCTCGGGACCACGTGCTGGTCGCGTGCTCTGGTGGCCCGGACTCGACTGTGTTGTTGCATGTGTTGCATCGGCTGCGGAGCGAGCTCGGCATTACGCTTTGCGTCGCGTCGGTCGACCACGGCCTTCGGCCCGAATCGTCATCGGAGGTCGCACGAGTAGGCGCGTTTGCGAGCGCACTCGGCGTGCCTTTCTACTCGGCGCGTGTCGAGCTCGCGAAGGAGGGCGCCTCGCTTCAGGCGCGCGCGCGCGAGCTTCGATACGGAGCGCTCCAAGAGGTGGCGCGCGCTCGCGGCGTCGCCTGCATCGCCGTAGGGCACACGCAGGACGATCAAGCGGAAACGGTGCTCGCGCGGGTGCTTCGCGGCGCCGGGCTCCGCGGTCTTGGGGGGATCGAGGCTCGAAGGTCGGACGGCATCATCCGCCCCTTGATCGATTGCCGTCGTGCCGATGTGCGCGCCTACGCCGTCGAGCGTGAGCTCCCGTTCGTCGACGATCCCTCGAACCACCAACGCACCTTCGAACGGGTTCGCAT
Organism: uncultured bacterium; assembly: GCA_965369435.1. Lineage (GTDB taxonomy): Bacteria > Myxococcota_A > Polyangia > Polyangiales > Houyiibacteriaceae > SG8-38. The sequence goes on along the minus strand of CBDURI010000010.1, from coordinate 13,259 downwards.
CCGGCACGAGGTCCTGCCCGCACTCGCTGCGGAGGATCCGCGCGTGGTCGAGCACCTTTGCGCGCTGAGTGACGAGGTCACCGAGCTCAACGCCTACCTCGATGCCAGCGTCCCCAAGCTCCCTCCCGACGGCGATCGCCTCGTTCCCGTTGAAGTCGTCTCCGGTCTCCCGGCCCCGATTCGGATTCGCTGGCTTCGGGCCTGGATCGGACGGGAAACCGGCTTAACCCCTAACCGCAGCCATCTCACCGACGTGGGCCGACTTCTTACGGGTCGGGGCGAGGTCCTGCTAGGATCGGGGTGGTCCATCTCTCGTCAGGGCGGCGGGCTTTCACTGGAATATCGTGCGCATCGTAGAACACGTAGCAATCGCTCCTGAGCGTTCTGTCGGGCAACGGTTGCCAAGTGGCTTCCGCGGCCTCACAAAGATGGAAGGGGCTATGGCCTCGTGCTAGGCCGGTGAGTCGGCCCCCACTGCCTTTTTTATATGAAACAAAGCCAAAAAACACTGCTCTTCTGGGTCCTCGTGATCCTGATGTGCATCGTGATCTTCAATTTTGTCGCGCGCGAGGAGCAGCCTCGAAGCGTTCCGTTTAGCGAGTTCGTTACGGACGTCGTCGACGGCAAAGTCCAGAAGGTCAAAATCCGCCCACAAGACAACAGCGGCGAGTACACCTACTGGCTCAAGTCGGCCGATGAAAGCGCGCCCCAGGGTCAGCGCGGGGCCCGCAGCGAGAAGGTCACTGTCGGCATCATGGGTGAGCAGATCAACCAGCAGCTGCTCGATGCGCGAGTCAGCGTCGAGTACATGCCCGAAGACGAGAACAGCCTTTGGACGAGCATCCTCGTGACTTGGCTTCCGATGCTCTTCCTCGTTGGCATTCTCTTGTTTTTCATGCGCCAGCTTCAGGCTTCCGGCGGCAAGGCGATGAGCTTCGGCAAGTCGCGCGCCCGCCTCCTGAACGAATCAGCGAACAAGGTCACCTTCAAAGACGTTGCTGGCATCGATGAGGCGAAGGATGACTGCGAAGAGATCATCGCGTTCCTGAAGGACCCGAAGAAATTTCAGCGCCTCGGTGGCCGTATTCCAAAGGGCGTGCTGCTCATGGGTGCGCCCGGTACGGGCAAGACGCTCCTGGCGCGCGCCATCGCCGGCGAGGCGGGCGTTCCCTTCTTCAGTATTTCCGGGTCAGATTTCGTCGAGATGTTCGTCGGCGTCGGCGCTTCTCGTGTCCGTGACCTGTTCGAGCAGGGCAAGAAGCACGCGCCCTGTATCATCTTCATCGACGAGATCGACGCCGTTGGTCGCCATCGTGGCGCCGGCATGGGGGGTGGTCACGACGAGCGTGAGCAGACCCTCAACCAGCTCCTCGTCGAGATGGACGGCTTCGAGTCGAGTGAGGGTGTCATCATCATCGCTGCGACCAACCGGCCCGACATTCTCGATCCGGCGATCCTGCGCCCCGGGCGTTTCGACCGTCGCATCATCGTGTCACGGCCCGACTTGAACGGGCGCCAGGGCATCCTGGCGGTGCATTCCCGGCACGTTCCGCTGGCCGACGACGTGCGGCTCGACATCATCGCCCGAGGAAGCCCCGGCTTCTCCGGCGCCGACCTCGAGAACCTCGTCAACGAGGCCGCGCTCCTCGCCGCGCGCCAGGACAAGGACCTCGTCGCCATGATCGACTTCGAGATGGCCAAGGACAAAGTGATGATGGGCTCCGAGCGCCGGTCGATGGTGATCAGCGAGCACGAGCGCAAGACGACGGCGTATCACGAAGCCGGGCACACGTTGGTGGCCTGGAAGCTTCCGCACCACGACCCGATCCACAAGGTCACGATCATTCCGCGCGGCCCCGCCCTGGGCCTCACCATGTCGCTGCCCGAGGAAGATCAACTCAGCTACAGCGCCGACTGGGTCCGCGACCGTATCGCGATGGCCCTCGGTGGGCGGCTGGCTGAAGAGGCCGTGTTTGACCAGCTGACGACGGGTGCCGCGGACGACTTCAAGAAGGCCACCCAGCTCGCACGCTCGATGGTAACCGAATGGGGCATGAGCAAGGCCCTCGGTCCCCTCTCGTACGTCGAGACAGAGGAGTCGAGCTTTCTCGGCCCCTCCTATCACAAAGAGTACTCCGAAGAGACGGCCAAGGAGATCGACGACGAGGTTCGCCAGATCATCAACGCGCAGTACGAGCGCGCCAAGCTCATCATCGCCGAGCACCGCAAGGAGCTCGAAGCCGTCGCCGAGGCATTGCTCGAGCGGGAGACCCTCGGGCGGGAAGAGATCGACGCCATCATGACCGGCAAGGAGTTGCCGCCGCCCGTCATGGTCAGCGTTCCCACGTATGCGGAGAAGCGTCGTGAGAGCGAAGAAAAGAAAAAGGGCGCCATCTTTCAGCCCCGCCCGCGAGAGGTCCCCAGCGCAGGGTAAGTGACGGAGGTCCTGGTGCCCGAGCTGTGGGGCGTCATCAATGTGACGCCAGATTCGTTCAGCGATGGTGGTCGGTACCTCGATCCCGGTGCGGCGGTCGATCATGGCCGAGCGCTGCTCGGGCAGGGCGCCGCTGTACTCGACGTTGGGGGCGAATCGTCTCGGCCTGCAGGTCACACCTACGGCGACGGTTTTGAGCTCGTGTCTGCCGGCGAAGAAATCGCGCGGGTGGTGCCGGTCATCGAGGTGCTGGCGGGCAAGCTCCGGGCGCGGGTTTCCATCGATACGGTCAAGCCCGAGGTGGCTGTGGCCGCGCTGGCCGCCGGCGCGAGCATCGTCAACGACGTGCGCTGCGCCGAGGATTCCGGCCTCGCAGAGGCTGCCGCGGCCGCCGGCGCCGACTACGTCATCATGCACAATCGCGGCAGGGGGGAGGTGCGGTCTCCCCACACCGACTACGAAGACGTAGTCGAAGACGTGCTCGACGAGCTCCTGCGCGCAGCTGAACGTGTGGAGCGTGCCGGCGTGCCGCGTGCGGCGGTTTGGCTCGATCCAGGCCTCGGATTCGCCAAGACGGCCCTGCAGTCCGCGGCGCTCCTAAGTTCTCTTGGGCGTTTCCGAAAGACCGGATACCGTGTACTTGTGGGGCCTTCGCGGAAATCCTTCATTGCCGAGCTTGCGCCGAACCGAGGTGGTGAGCTGCCGGCGGCCGACGATCGGCTCGGCGGTACGGCGGCAGCAGTCGCGATCTGCGCGGCGGCCGGGGTTGACGCGGTGCGCGTGCACGACGTGCATGTGATGAGTCAGCTCGTTCGTTTCGGCCAAGCCCTTCGCGACTCGAGCGAGGGCCCGTCGTGATTGAAGTCCTCAGCACCGTGCTGAGCGAGCTCGGCGACGGCTTCATGGGCTTCTTCCAGAGAGCCCCATGGGACGTGATTCACGACTGCCTCGACATCGGCTTGGTGGCAGTTCTCATCTACTGGGCGCTGGTCATCTTGCGCGGTACGCGCGCGATGCAGGTAGCCATCGGCTTGTGTCTCGTGTTCGTCGGCTACCTCTTCGTCCGTCGCGCGGGCCTTGTGACCGTCACTACGATCCTCGATTCGGTGCTCGCCTACCTCGCGATCATCGTCGTCATCATCTTCCAGTCGGACATCCGGCGCGCGCTGGCGCGGATGGGAAGGCGCCCACTGCTTCGTGGGCAGCGCACCGCCAAAGAGACGCAGACGATCGAAGAAGTGATCAAGGCCGTAGGGACGCTCGCGCAGAAACGCATCGGTGCGTTGGTCGCGTTCGAGCGCGGTGCGGCCCTCGACGAATTCATCGAGCGCGGGACCGAGGTCGATGCAGCAGTCAGCAAAGAGCTCCTGCACAGCATCTTCGTCCCGAGCTTCGAGAACCCCATGCATGACGGGGCCGTCGTGCTCCGCGAGGGGCGCATCTGGCAGGCCGGGGTGTTTCTGCCGATGGCGGGCTCGGCAGGCGGCGATCGCTCATTGGGCGCCCGACATCGCGCTGGCATCGGCATCACCGAGGAGACCGACGCGGTGGTGGTCGTGGTCAGCGAAGAGCGCGGAGCGATTTCACTTTGTTTCGACGGCAACATCGTCCGCAATCTCGACGTGGCTTCGCTACGGGACGCGCTCTATGGCCTCTTCTACGCGCCCAAGCGCAGCCGCCGCAAAGCCGCCGACCGCCGAAACACGCTGGCGCCTCCTGAACCGGGCCGATCGCAGAGTCCAGAAGCGGTGATCACGGTCAAGAAGGCCAAGGAAACTTCGTGAGCGCCCTCGTCGACCTGCTTCACGCTATCCGGGTTTTCTTCACCGGCAACCTCGGGTTGAAGGCCAGCGCGCTCGGCCTCGCCATCCTCATGTTCTCGTTGGTGCATGGCGCAGAGGACATGGAGCGAAACGTGTACGTCGGCGTGGTCGTTCAGCCGCCGGCCGACGCACAGAACATGATCCTCGTGACCGAGGTCCCGGACCGGGTTCGAGTGCGCCTGAAGGGGAGCAGGGCCCGGCTCAATGCGATCCGGCAAGAGAACCTGCCTCCGGTCGACGTGAGTCTCAAGACGAAAGACGAGTCGCGGTACTACCTCGAGAAAGAGATGTTCGACCTTCCGACGGGCGTGTCGGTGATGCAGGTCGTTCCACCCTCGTTGGTGTTCAAGTGGGTGCCTCGCGCCATCCGTGAGCTTCCGGTCGAGGTCTCGCTCGACGGGAAGCTCCCCGCGGGGCTCGAATGGGCAGGAGAGCCCGAGGTGTTTCCGGAAACGATGCGGGTCGATGGGCCCCGGGATGTGGTCAACTCGATGCGCACCGTCCGCTCGATGGAGCTCGACGTCACCGAGCTCGAGGACGGCGTCGTACGGCGCGAGGTTCCGCTCGTCGGGGCGCCGGCCAACACGACGTTCGGAGGTCAAACCGTCCTGGTGACTCTACGCGTTCAGCCCAAGATGAAGGAGCGAGTTCTGTCGCCGCTACGAGTCGACGCCGAAGGTGTCGTGCCGCGCGCGCTACGCCCTCGCGCGATCACCGCACGTATTCGCGGTCCCGAGGCGATCGTCGACCAGCTCAACCCGGCGTCCGTGCTGGCCATCGTCAACTTGAGTGATGCCCCCTTGAAGAAGGGTGCCGTTGTGGTGCCGGTCGAGCTTCGCGGATTGCCCGACGAGGTCGAGGTGCTCGACCTCGAGCCCGCTCTCATCACCGTGCTGCTAGGCGAGTAGCCTCTTTCTTGGCTTGGGCGGCGATGTCGTTGGCCATGGCCTTGATTCGGTCGTGCTTGGGGCCCTCGATCATGACCCTGAGCTTGGGTTCGGTGCCGCTCCAACGAACCAGCACGCGGCCCTTCTTACCGAGAGCTTTCTCCGCGCGCGCGATGGCGAGCGAGGTCTTGGGCAGATCTTCCAAGGGCCGGCGATCGGGCAGGGTGACGTTGACCAGCACCTGCGGAACGCGGTCCATCACCTCCCCGGCGAGCTCCGAGAGGGGGCGACCTTCGCGCAGCACGATGGCGAGCACTTGCATGGCTGCAATCAGGCCGTCGCCAGTGGTCGCATGGTCCAGGAAAATCAAGTGTCCCGATTGTTCGCCGCCGAAGTTCAAGCCCCGCTTTCGCATCGTTTCGACGACGTAGCGGTCCCCCACCTGGCAGCGCAGCAACTTGCCGTTGTGGTTCTCGATGGCGCGCTCGAGGCCAAGGTTGCTCATCACGGTGGCAACCAGAGTCCTGCGACGAAGACGCTTGGCGCGGAGCATACGTGTCGCGCACAAGGCCATGATCACGTCGCCATCGATCTGCTTGCCCTTCTCGTCGATCATGATGATGCGGTCGGCATCCCCGTCGAGAGCGATACCGAGATCTGCGCCACGCTTTTGTACTTCGCGCGCGCAGGCTTCCGGGTGTAGCGCGCCGACGTTGTGGTTGATGTTCTTGCCGTTCGGACGAACCCCAATCGCATGGGTCACGGCGCCTAGCTCTGAAAAGACCAGCGGCGCGGTCCGATAGGCAGCGCCGTGTGCCGCGTCGACCACGATCTTCAGGCCTTCGAGCGTCAGCTCGTCTGGAAACGAGGCTTTGACGAACGCTACGTAGCGTCCAGGCGCGTCGTCTAGGCGCTCCGCTCTGCCCACGCGCGTCCCGGTCGGCCGCTTCCTGTCGAGCTCCGATCCGAAGATCAGCGCCTCGATCTCCTTTTCGACCGCGTCGGGCAGCTTGAACCCGTCTGAGCCAAAGATCTTGATCCCGTTGTCCTGGTACGGGTTGTGAGACGCGCTGATCACCACACCGGCATCTGCACGCATGCTCGTCGTGAGATGCGCAATCGCGGGCGTCGGAAGCGGTCCGGACAGCATCACTTCGCCGCCGAGCGCGCAGATGCCCGAAGCCACCGCCGTCTCGAACAGATACCCGGAGAGCCGGGTATCCTTGCCGACGACGATTCTGGGCGTGTGTGTGACACGCTTGCCCGCTTGATACGCGATCGCAGCCCCGATGCGAAAGGCTATCTCTGGCGTCATGTCGCCGCGGTTGGCGAGGCCGCGAAGGCCATCGGTTCCGAACAATGTACGGCTCATACTTGCTTCAAGGCTCCCACGTTACGTCGAGGCTCCAGTTGGAGGGAGGGGCAAATGTGCCCGTCGTGACGAAGTTTAGTGGCCACAGAGCCTCGATCAAGAAACCAGGACGCTGTGCCTGCGCGGTCGTGTTCGGACCACCTTCGTTTCGCCGGGCCACAAACTGCCCTTCGACGTACAGGCCACGGATCGGGAGGTGGTCTGGGAGCACACTGTCCACGTTGAAGCCGACCTGGACGGCTGTGTCCCCCTCGATGTCGTCCGCGCCGGCCTGTCCCTGCTGGATGCCGAACGTCGGCGCAAATCCGCCGAACTGCGATTGCAAGGACGCCGAGAAGAGGCCTGCTGCGACCCCCGTGAGGAAATTAGAGGTGTCCTGTGAGGCTTGGGCCGTGGAGGTGTTGACCCCGCGTTGCTGTCGCGTGGTGCCTGTGACGAGAAGGGCGATGACTTGGGCTTCGCTACTCGTCGGCACGCTCGATTTGAACTCGATCGTCGGGTCGCTCAAGCGACCGGACACCGTGACGGTGACCGTGTCATTGCTTCCGCGGAGCGAGTGACGCGCGACGAGGTCGACCTTGGCGTCCATCTCGGGGTCTCCGTCGAAGACCATGCTTCCGGAGCGGATGTCGAACCGCTTCCCGAACACCTGGAAGCTACCCCTCTGCAAGTTGACCGACCCTTCGACACTGAACTCTTCGGCCATACTGGTGTCCAACTTCGCGGTCGCCTCGACGTAGAACCCCTGGTCCTTGCTGCGTATGATCAACCGATCTTCGGACCGAATCTTCAGCTGTACGTGGTAGGCGCTGGTTCGTCGGACCGGTTCGTAGGTCTCCCCGATGAAGAACACGTCCGGATGCCGTTCGAGGTCTTGTGGTGTCGCGGAGCTTTCCGGAATGTCGACTTCGAGCTTCCCCAACCGGACCTCGCCGTCTAGGCCGTCATCTGCGAACTTCGCGATCAGTCGGGCGCTGCCGTCGAGTCGCGCCATGATCGACCCCTCCTGGCGCACCGGGAATGTGTCCGCTTGTACGACGAGGTCCACCCTGTTGAGGCGCAGCTCTTTGAAGGCAACTCGGCCGTCGACCTCGGCCGCCCCGCCCGTATCGGTGACCCGCAAATCGGTGATCGAGACGCCATCCTCGTCGAAGATGGCGCGCCCCGTCACGTCTTCGAGAGTCTGGCCCACGCTTCGCAGCTTGACGCGACCGTCGGAGAGCTCGACGCTCCCGACGAAGCTCGGATCCCGCGCCGGGCCTTGTGCCGTCACACTGCCTTGGAGAATACCTTCGACGTTGACCACGCCTGCCATCCACGCGAGCACCGCTTGTAGCGGCATCCGGTCGAAGTCTGCTCGGCCGTGCACGTCGCCCCTCTTCGCCAGGACGGGAACGGGGTGCCTACTGTCCCATACCAGGGGAACCTTTCCCCAGATCGCCGTCGAGCCTCCGTTCCACCATTGCATGTCGACGTCCATTTCGCCGATACCGTCTTCGTACCCGGCGGAGATCCGAGTCCGCGAGGGCGGCGTCTCGACAATGGTGTTTACCATCCCGGTTCGGCGGGCGGGTTCGAGCCTTCGCGCCCGCAGCTCGTCGGCTTTGATCTTGAACGAGAGCTTCGGGTCGTCGCTGAATAAGCCGGTCGCCTTGAGTTGTGCGCTCAGGACGCCGGCAGCGTAGCGGCATAGGTAGGGGAGGTTTTCGGTTGGAGCCTCGTAAAAGTCGGCGCTGACACGAGTCACCGGCCAGGACGGGATCTCCGCGTTCTGCAGCCATTCCTCGAGCGGTGTCTCCGAGGTTGCCTCGAGGTTGAGTACCTTCGTGGCTCCGACTACCCCGTCTATGGTGATCTCAGTGAGGCCGTCCTCCAAGTGCGCTCTCACGGTGGCGCGAGGATTGGACTCGCTCCCGCAAAGGCCTTCGGAAGAATCCGAAAGCCAGTCGAAGCTGGAATAGAAATCTCCGCGAGTTCGGAACGCGCCGCCGGCAACCGTGAGGCTGGCGGCGAGCTGTAGGCGGTCAGCATCTGGAACGAGGCGATCGCTGAGTTTCTTGGGGAACGCGCTCAAGCGTCGTGGCGGCAGGCGCACAGAGAATCGCCACGGCGATGTCGCGAGAGCCTCTACGGCTTCGCCCGGCTCCTGCACCAGGTGGACCAGGTCGAGAAGTACGCTCCCTTCGGTCTCGAGGAGCTCGCCTTCGTCGTCGGCCAGCCGAAGCTGGGCAAGCAGTGCACCGTATTCGTAGCGGAACTTCGATCCGAGCTCGACCGGTCCCCAGCCCTCGATGATGAGGCCCGGAATATCGATGGTGCCCTTGAAGGCCGGCGCGTCGAAGGGCCCCGAGAGTCGAATGATAGCGTCCGCGTAGCCCTGGACGTCGGGCATGTCCTCTTCGAGAAGGAGCTCGAGTAACGTGAGGTCCATCGCGCCGGTGCTCAGCGTCGTCTCGTAGACGCCTTCGCGCAGCGACGCCCCGATACCGCCCGCACTGGGTTCGACGAATCCCGTCGTGCTCAGCGTGAAGTTTCCGCGCCCTCCGAGGTCGACCTGGGCGTCCGCGTTCAGCAGACCGTTGTCATAGTGGATCAGATACGCCGCGTTGACGGGAGCGATGTCCCATAGGTTGGCGTCGGTCAACGTACCCTCGGCGACGATGGTGGGTGCTTTGTCGAGGTCGCCGCGAAACTCGAAGTGCAGATCGACGCCGCCCGTGAGATCTGGCGCGTCCTCCGGGTAGAGGATCTTCAACAAGGCCAGGTCGAAGTTCTCTACGTCAGCGCGGATGTCGTCGGGTCCGTCGAAGAGCCATTCGCCTTGCGCCTCGAGGCGCTGAAGCCCTCTGCCCATGAGGATCCGGTCGAACGAAAGCCCTTTGTCAGGGTCGAGGGTGGCGTTGTTTACCGAGCCTCGCCAGGAGTGTTCAGCCACCGCTAGCTCAATCGTGTCTACGTCGAGTCGGTAGACCCCCTCGTTGACCTCGACGCGCGCCTGAAACTCCGCTCGGCGGTCACCGCGGGCCGTGAACTCCCCGTTGGCGGTGTAGGCGTCAGGGCCTCCGGTCAGGAGCGCCTGTCCGTTGCCGATGGGATACCCTGCGACACGAACCGCGGCGCCGTCGAGCTCCAGGTCGACCTTGGGCTTCAACGGATCGCCCCAAATGCGCCCTTCGAGGATCAAGAAGTGCGCGCTGATCGCGCCGTAGTCGAAGCGATCGAAGCGCACCCACCCCTTCGTTTCGAAGTCATCGCGTACTGTTCGGCGAATGTGCAGATCGAACTCGGCGCTGCCCTCAATTCCCTCCGCGTACTTTTGGAAGTTGGGGTCGTCACTCACCTCGGGGATGTTGCCGCGCGCGTGAATCTCGGTGATGCCCTCGTACTCGACGTGTCCCTCCAGGTACAGGTCGCCGCCGGCGTATTGGGTTTGCACAGAATCGATGTCGATGCCGTCGTCGCGCGCCCGGATCTTTGCGATGAACGCTGGGATCTGGAGGTTCTCGTAGGCGAAGCCCTCGGTTTCAATCTCGACGCCCAGCACGCCTTCGTCCTGCGGGTCGCTGCTCAGCTCGATTCGGCCGTTGACCTCGACATCGGGCACGCCGCCCATCACCTCCGCCAACCTCGCCCTCGGACTGGAAATCTCGATTCGGGTGACGCCTTCGCTCGGCAGCTCCCCTTTGACGCGAGCGCGCCCACCGGCGGTGTTCAGGTCGGCCTGCAGACGATAGTTCTGCTCCGGACCCCAGAGGCGCACCCAGCCCGTCGTTTCCCCCTTGAGCGACTCGGCCCAATCGAACCCGACGTCGTACAGTGTCTCAGCGCTGATCGGCTCCACGCGAATGAAGAGGTCCAGGTCCCACGGGTCCTCGGGGGCACTGTCTTCGTGGGGGCGGTACACCACCTCGGCGGTCATGTGTTCGTCCTCGCGGCTTGCCTCGGCGGTGACCTGTGCGCCTCGTGCGTCCGTGTGGACGCTGCCGACGATGTTGTCGAGGCTGGCTTCGAATGGAAACGGGCTCACGATGCGCCCCTCGGCCGACCACACCTCGATGTCGGTGATCCAGAAGAACTCCATTCGGCCCTTCGTATCGAGGTCGACCACGCGGAGGCCCTCGAGCCCGAGCAACTCGCCCGTCACCTCGAGATTGCGCAGGTCCATGTTGTCGATGATCGCGTGGAACGGCTCCCCTACGGCCGGCGTTTGGTCGGCTGCCTCGAAAGCGGCGAGGAAGGTCGGCGCGCCTTCGCCGTCGTCGATCAGGTCGACCCAGCCGTTGGTGAGGTTGCCATAGTAGAAGCGCAGGCGGCCACGAAGGGCAGCGATGGGGTCAATGCCAAGCTCCACCGTCTCGCCGTAGATGATCGCGTTTCCGTCAGGATCATAGACGAACGTATCTTTGACGATCGTGTGCCAAAGCCGGAGCTGCGTGATGTAGCCGGCGTGCAAGGTGCCCACCATCTGATCGGATACAAACTCGTTGAGCATGTCCCGGCCGAGCCTGCGGCCGAGGCCGGTGTCCAGATGAAACAGCACACTCGCCACCACCGACACGAGCGCGATGAGCGGCCACCCCAGGAACCAACTGGCGAGGCGAGACAGCCAACGCATCAGAACGCCTCACCGATGGTGAAATGGATGGCGCCGGGCACGCCCCCCTTGATGAAGCGGAAGATGTTGAACGCGTTGGGAGGTGCCGTCCCGCCGATGACCTGCCACTTGGGTATCAGAAAGCCGAAGTCGAGTCGGATCGGTCCAACGGGTGTTTGGTATCGAAAGCCAAAGCCGGCCGCGGCGTGGATGTATTTGAATCGGAATACCTGGCCGCGGTTCACGTCGCCGAAGTCCATGAACAGCGCAGTCGCGAAGGACGGGGTCACCGGTACGCGCCATTCGACGCCTGCCTCCCACCGGCGAAGACCACCGTCGTTGCGCGCGTCGAAGCCCTCTCGGTTGAGGGAGTCGATGCTGCCAGGGTCCCCCAAAAAGCCACCGAAGAACCCGCGATGGCTCGTCGGTCCGCCAGAACGCAGTCGGTAGTTCTGCGGACCCAGCTCTTGGCCGATTAGGTCCAAGCGATTGCGGTCACGCGAGAACAAGAACATCGCTCCCATGCCAAACCGAAACGCGAGCGTCGAAGAGAGCGGCAAGGGCGCATAGCCGCGAACCTCGGGCGTGACGCGAATGTACTGCCAGGAGCGCTTGAGCTTAGCAGGCGACTGCTGCGTCCCGAGCTGAAAGAAGAACCCCTTTCGCGGCGTGCGGGAATCATCGCGGAGGTCGACGATGACGCGCTCGTCGAAAAACACGACCTGGTAGCTCGTCGGGTACCGAGGATCCTCATCGACGGTGAGATAGGTGTCGTAGTTGAGAGCGCCCACCAACAGAAGGCGCCCATCGTAGAACGGTCGCGAGAGGCTTCCGCGAACCTGAAGGTCGTGGCGGCGAAAAAGCTCGTAGGGATCCGGGCCCCAGTCGTGGCGGAACTGGATCGCAGACGTCGTGCGCGGTTCGAGGAACGCGGGCCGCCGGTATTCGACGCGGAGCTCGTTGCCGAAGATGAAGCCCCTGCCGAAGCGGAACAGCGGGTCACGAGCCACGATCTTCGGGCGATCCTCGATGCGCAAGCGGCGGAAACCCCCGATGAAGTTGCGGTGCTCGAACAGACCGAACAAGTGAACATCGGAGATCCGAGTGTCCTGTTGGAGCGTCAGGGTGGCGATTGTGCCGCTCTGTAGGCCTGCGCCGATGCCCCAGCGGATCTCCCGACCGGGCTCGACCGCGATGTCGACGTCGACGACCCCCGTGCACTGTTCCTCTTCGTTCAGTCGCGGCGTCGAGGTCACGTTCACCGATGCCAGTGCACCGAGCGCGTATACGGCGCGCTGGGCGTCCGCAAGAGTGAGCGAGCTGTACGTTTGACCCGTTTTGAGGTCTGCGACCGCGAGGATGGTATCCGCTGGTAGCTTATCGTTGCCGGTGACGCTGATGTCCCCGAACGTGCTCGGCGGCCCCCCATGCACGTAGAGCTCGACGAATGCCTCTCTGGTTTCGCGATCGATCTCGATGCGCCCGGACACCGAACCACATGCGTAGCTCGCCTCCCGGAGCTCACGTCGGATGTTGCGCTTGGTGCGTTCGTACACCGATTCGTCGAACGGCTTCCCTACCTCGAGCTCGACCGCTTTCTCGATCCTGTCGCGCTTCGCTCGGTCCCAACCTTCATGCCCCGTCACCTGGATCGAGCGCACCACAACGGGCTGGCCTTCCTCGATCTCGATGCCGATCTTCAACTTGCACCCCTCATCGCCGGCTTCTCGCGTGCAGGGGGCCTCGCCTCCGGCCGTCACGATGATGCGGTCGTTGCCGGCAGCGGAAGCCGGATCGAATTCGGTGCTGACGACCGCCGCGTCGTAGTAGCCGCGTGCCTGGTACCAGCGTTCGATTCGCTGCACATCACGGTCGAACACCGCGGAATCGAGGGTCGGCCAGCCCTTGCGGAGCTTCTTCCAAAGGTCGAACGAGACGCGCTTGCCGTCGAACGGCGGGACGCCGCATTCCCGGTCCGGGCTGGTGCCGAAGGAGAGGGTGACCCGGTCCAGCTCCTGGCTGGCCAGGCAGGCCCTCAGCGCTTCCGGATCGAGCTGCTCCATGCCGGTGAAACGGATGCGATCGATGCCGTATGCATCCTCTGGGATCGTCTTGCAGCCGCTCGCCAGAACGAGCAGGAGGCAGATGC
>CBDURI010000009.1:0-21795 GCA_965369435.1 uncultured bacterium | reverse complement strand
ACTGACACTGACACTGACACTGACACTGGCACTGACACTGACACTGACACTGACACTGACACTGACACTGACACTGACACTGACACTGGCACTGACCCGCGCGCGCCCGTGTGATAGGGTCCGCCGTCGGCCTAGGCGTGAAGTACAAGCTCTACAGACGAACCTTTACGAAGCTCAGCATGCTGTCTGGCGCGAGCCTCGTGCTGCTCCCGTCTTGCAGCGACGCGCCCGCCGTTCCGAGCGGCTCCGTCACACTGACAACCGACGAACGTGAGCTCTTGGATCGCTTTGCAGAGGTCTACATACCGACCGAAGGCACTTCGCTCAAACCGCTGTCTGAGGTTCCCGTGGCGGACAACATCGAGCACGCGTTTTCGCTCCTGGACGCCGAGATGCTCGAGCAGGTCCGCATCGGCCTCAAGCTGTTCAACTACGGGTCGATTTTGATCGGCCTCCACTTCGCGCGCTTCGTCCATCTCTCGGCCGAACAACGCCTCCACTACATCCGGCAGTGGGAACGAGGCATCGAAATCCAACGCGGAGTCTCCACCCTCCTCAAGAAGCTCATGTGTTACGGATATTGGCGGGACATCGAGGCAGCCCGCGCTATCGGCTACCAGGGTCCGCTTTCGGAAGCTCAGGGCATTCGAAGCCTGGGGAATGCGCCGATGCCCCAAAGCCCCGCCGAGTAACCGCTATGGCAAACGAACTGAACGTTACGCAGCCAAGCCAAATCCCAGACGCAGGCCTGAACCTCGACGCTGACGTCGTGGTCATCGGTTCGGGGGCGGGGGGCGCCGTGACGGCCTACGAGCTGGCGCGGACGGGAGCGAAAGTCGTCGTCCTAGAGGCGGGGCCGCACATTCCGTCCGATGCGTTTCAGGAACATGCGCCAACCGCGCTCGAAACCTTATATGAGGATTATGGCAATCAGGTGAACACGACCGGCGACCTGCCAATCCTTCAAGGCAGGTGTGTTGGAGGCTCGACCGTCGTCAACGGCGCAGTGTGCTTTCGCGCGCCGGATCAGGTGCTTCAGAGCTGGGCGGAGGACCACGGCCTCGACAACCTCTCCCCCGAGTCACTCGAGCCTTACTTCGAACGCGTCGAGCGCAACCTGTCGATTCATCAGAACGAGCCCCACGAGGTGAACTACAACGGGCGTCTCCTGATCGAAGGAGCGAAGAAGGTCGGCATCCGAGCGGCTCCCATTTCTCGCAACATCAAGGAGTGCGCGCTCACCGGGCACTGCATCTCCGGCTGCAAGACCGATCGCAAGCAATCGATGCTGGTAACCTACCTACCCTGGGCCAGCGAGCTCGGCGCGAAAATCCTGAGCGGCACGCGGGCGGAAAGCTTCGACGTCAGTGGTCGCCGCATCACAGCAGTCAACGCTGTCGCCACCGATGCGAATGGCAAGACCAAGCCGGTTCGGATCGAGGCGGGACTGGTAGTCGTTGCCGCCGGCGCGGTGCAGACGCCGCTCCTCTTTCAGAAGAACAAGATCGGAAACAGCAGCGGCGAGATTGGTCGCAACTTCGCGTGCCATCCATCGCTTGCGGTCTTTGGCGAACACGACAAGGACATCTACGCATGGGTTGGCTCCACGCTGACCGCGCAAGCGGGCGATTTCGAGAACCCCCTCGAGGGCGGCTACTTGGTGGAAGCGGGCATGGTCGGCCCGATGATCACCAGCACCTGGATCGACGGAGGCATCGGCCACGAATTCGTCGAGTTCATGGAAAACAGCAAGAAGTTCCAGGCCGCGGTCACCCTGATCCACGACCACAACGTCGGCCGCGTTTACCTCGATGGAGGTCGCAAGCGCATCGAGTACGACCTCGACGACCGCGATTTCGAATCCATGCGGGAGGCCCTACGCGGGACGGCACAAATCTACTTCGCGGCGGGAGCGCGGCGGGTGTACCTGCCTACGACACGCCGATCCACAATCGAAAGCGCAGACCAAATCGACTCCGTGATCAACAGTCTGACGAACGGCAAGCACCTCTATCGTATGACCTCGTACCATCCGCAGGGCACGATGAGAATGGGCGCAGACCCCGCAAAAAGCGTGGTCGCGCCCGACGGCCGCTGTCACGACCTCGACAACGTGTACGTCCCCGACGCGAGCCTGTTCCCCTCGTCGCTCCTCGTGAACCCGCAGGTCACGGTCTACACGATGGCGAGCTACATTGCGGATCGAATCTCGGCCAGAGGCTAGCCGCTAGTTTGCGCCCCGAGCTCGGCTGAAGCACCAGAAGCCGTTGTCGACATGGGAAAGTCGCCAACCCTCTTCGCCCAGACCACTGAACTGCGCGCTCATAGCCTCTGCCGCTTTCTTGTTCGCGCGTTCGCTCTGGTGGACGCACTTGTACTCGTGCTTGTGTGCGCGGTGATACCCGTGGCCCTTGCAATGCGGGCAACTGCTGGCGCCGGCTTTGCCACAGCTTTGACAGGTGGCGGGCTTCGCCTCGGTTTGTGATTGTGCTGGATTGCCGCCCAGGGCGAGCCACATCAAGCCGGCCGTGAGTATGGAACTGAGAGCTGCAAGACGCATGTTTCCTCCTGGAGTTGAGGAGGGCAGGCTAGCACCCGATAGAAGAAACGCTTTGCGTTTCCTGCAGACCTTCGCCGTCGCTGTCGAATCGTCAGGCCGACCGGGCCGCACGAATGAAGCGTCGAACCGACTCCGCATCCTTCGTGCCCGGCGCCGACTCCACGCCGGACGCCACATCGACTCGAAAGGGTTTCACGGCACGCACTGCTTCAGCAACGTTATCCGGGGTCAACCCTCCGGCCAGAGTCACCTTCCGCTCCTTGGCGACCGCGGC
This sequence comes from uncultured bacterium, assembly GCA_965369435.1. Taxonomy (GTDB): domain Bacteria; phylum Myxococcota_A; class Polyangia; order Polyangiales; family Houyiibacteriaceae; genus SG8-38. Next base: position 18,961 of record CBDURI010000009.1, on the reverse strand, counting down.
TGCGATGCCCCAGTCGAACGTCCGGCCCGTGCCCCCCGGGGTCCCAGGCACACTTGCGTCGAGAAGCACGTGCTCGCCCGGGTAGCGTCGCGCGAGCTCGACAGCCGAGCCGTCCGTCACCCCGACGGCCTTGTAGGCGCGGGGAAGAAGCTGTGCGACGAGCTCCGGTGTCTCGTCACCGTGCAACTGCGCCCACTGAATGCCGGTTTCGAGCAGGATCTCACGGATTTGGTCCAGTGTGAAATCGACGAATACCCCGACCATGGTGGCACGGTCTCCGCCGGCCTCGACGATCGCGCGGGCCGTGGACACATCGACGCAGCGGGGCGACCCCGGCCAGAAGTTGAGGCCTATCGCTTGGGCGCCCGCCTCGATGCAACGCACTGCGTCGTCAACTGTGGTCAGCCCACAGATTTTGACCTCGACCATGCCCACAGGGTGGGACGACAGTGTCTCGTCGTCCAACCTCCAGAAGAGCACTTGCGAACGGGGGACCCCGGCCCTAGAACGCGTTCCAGTTTGCCCCGGAAGGACGGGCGCCACGGCGCCTAGGGGACTAGAATCGATGATCGAGCATGGAAACATCTGCGGCGGCACGCGTTCAGCCCATTGCGCGTGAAACTTTAGACTCCGTTGTCATTCGCTTCGCCGGTGACTCCGGCGACGGGATACAACTCACCGGCAACCAGTTCACCACTGCGACCGCCGATGCGGGAAACGATCTTTCGACGTTCCCGGATTATCCCGCGGAGATCCGCGCACCGGCCGGTACGACCTATGGCGTCTCGGTCTTTCAGATTCACTTTGCCTCGCACGACATCCAAACACCTGGTGACGCGCCCGACGTGTTGGTGGCAATGAACCCCGCCGCGCTCATGGTGAACACCGACATCCTCAAACCCGGTGGCTTGGTCGTGGTCAACACCGGCGCCTTCAGCGCGAACAATCTCAAGAAGGCCGGCTACGAGAGCAACCCGCTCGAGGACGGCACCCTGGATCGCTTTCGTGTGCTGGCCATCGACGTCACGAGGCTAACGCTCGACGCTGTGAAAACTGTTGGTCTTGGCTCCAAAGACGCGAGCCGCTGCAAGAACATGTGGACATTGGGCCTCATGTACTGGCTCTTCGGACGCGAACGCGAACAGACCGCCAAGTGGCTCGAGGCAAAATTCGCAAAGCGACCCAAGCTCGCCGAGGCAAACATCGCGGCGCTCAATGCCGGCCACATCTACGGCGAAAACGCGGAATTGCCGCACGGCATCAACGCTTACCAGGTTCCGCCCGCCAATCTGACACCGGGCGAGTACCGCAATATCAGCGGCAATGAAGCGACGGCATGGGGCCTGGTCACGGGCGCAAAGCTTGCGGGCCTCAAGGTGATGTACGGCTCCTACCCGATCACCCCGGCGTCGAATCTGTTGCACAACTTGGCGCGTCTCAAGCATTTCGGCGTAACCACGTTCCAAGCGGAAGACGAGATCGCGGCGGTTTCGGCGGCGGTCGGCGCAAGCTTCGGCGGCTCGATCGGCGTCACGGGCACGTCCGGTCCCGGCGTCGCATTAAAGGCCGAAGCGATTGGCTTGGCGATTGCGGCGGAGCTTCCATTGGTCATCGTCAACGTGCAGCGCGGCGGGCCTTCGACGGGGCTTCCGACGAAGACCGAACAATCCGATCTCTTCCAGGCCGTCTGGGGGCGCAACGGTGACGCCCCGCTCGTGGTGTTGGCGGCAGCAACACCCGGCGACTGCTACTACATGGCCATCGAAGCGATTCGCATCGCGGTCCGATACATGACGCCGGTCATCTTGCTCACGGACGGATCCCTTGCGAACAGCGCGGAGCCTTGGCCGCTCCCCGACCTCGACGCACTCGAACCCTTCCCGGTGGAGTTCCACAAAGACCCCGAGGGCTTTCATCCCTTCCTACGGGACGAGAACAGCCTAGCCCGCGTGTGGGCCATTCCGGGTACGCCTGGCCTCGAACATCGCATCGGCGGCCTCGAGAAGCACCGGGATACGGGCCACATTTCATACGACCCCCGCAACCACCACCTGATGACCAAGCTCCGATACAACAAGGTGCAGGGTATCGCCCGAGACATCGCCGCTGCGAAGGTCGACCAGGGCGAAGATCACGGTGACCTGCTGGTCGTCGGCTGGGGCTCGACCTACGGTTCCATCAGCCAGGCGGTACGCGAGCTTCGCCAGAAGGGCCACGACGTCTCTCACCTGCACATCCGCAACATCTGGCCGCTGCCGGAGGGGCTCGCTGCTCTGCTTGGGTCGTTCAACAGCGTGCTGGTCCCCGAGCTCAACAACGGGCAGCTGGTGAAGCTGCTCCGGGCGGAGTACCTGGTCGACGCCGAGAGTCTAACTAGGGTCACAGGACGTCCGTTCCGAATCGCTGGCCTGGTGCAGGCGGTGGAAGAGCGGCTGCAGCGGAGCGCAGAATGAGTTCCAATCCGCCCGATAAAGAGTACACCCGCAAAGACTTCTCCTCCGATCAGGAAGTACGCTGGTGTCCCGGCTGCGGCGACTACGCGATCCTCGCCGCCGTACAGCGCACGCTCCCCAGCCTCGGATCGACCCCGGAGAACACGGTATTCATCTCCGGCATCGGCTGCTCGAGCCGGTTCCCCTACTACATGAACACCTACGGGTTTCACACGATCCACGGTCGTGCGCCGGCGTTCGCGACCGGCCTCAAGCTCGCCAATCCCGAGCTCGATGTCTGGGTCATCACCGGTGACGGTGACGGTCTCAGCATCGGCGGCAACCATCTACTCCATGTGTTGCGCCGCAACATCGACCTCCAGATCATGCTGTTCAACAATCAAATCTATGGTCTGACGAAGGGGCAGTACTCGCCGACGTCGCAGGTCGGCATCGTCACTCCTTCGAGCCCGCTCGGTTCGATCGACCAGCCAGTGGTGCCGGTCCGCTTCGCGTTGGGCGCCCGTGCGACCTTCGTAGCCCGAGCCTTCGACACCTCGAAGAAGCTACCCGAAGCCCTGAGCGCGGCGCGCAAGCACAAGGGGGCCTCGTTCATCGAGATCCTCCAGAACTGCCCCGTCTTCAACGACGGAATCTTCGATCTGATCACGGATCGGAAAACAGGGCCGGCCTATCAGCTGTGGCTCGAGCATGGGCAACCGATGAAGTTCGGCCCCAACGCAGAGAAGGGCCTCCGGTTGAAGCCGAAGACGCTCAGCCTCGAGGTCGTGACGATCGGGGAAGACGGCGTAACGGACGCCGACATCATCATTCACGACGAGACCAATCCGTCGCTCGCTTGGATGCTCGCCGACCTACCCGATGTCGTCGCGCTCGGGGTGATCTACCGCCAGCCGGGGCCCGTCTACAACGAGAGCCTCAAGCGACAGCGTGAGCTCGCCGAGGAGCGTTTCGGGGCGCCGGACTTACACGCCCTTCTTCGACAAGGGCACACCTGGACGGTCTCCTGACGGCGTCCCGTCGGAAACCGGCAACGTCAACACGATGCGGAGGCCGTGTGGCTCGCGCGCGCCGGCCGTGACGTAGCCCCGAGAGCGCGACGCCAGGTCCGCGAGACTGGTCAGCTGTAGGCCCACCTTCGGCCGCCCGTCGAGCTTCGTGAAGGGCGCGAATAGCGCGCGGAGCTCCTTATCAGTCGGGCTCGCGCCATCGTCTTCGATCGTCAGCGCTGCCGCGGAGCCGACGACGCGTGTCGCGACACGAAGCGACGTGACGGCCTTCGTCTCCGCCATGAACCGAACAACGCCGGCGAGCGCCTCCCGTGCCATCCAGACATCGAGCTGCACGGTCGCTTCTTCGGAGCTCAGGTCGAGATCGGGGGGCGTGTCGAGCTCGGACGTCACGTTGATGACCAGGTCATTGAGCGAGAGAGGCCGCGCCCGGCTCGACTGTTCTCCGGCGAGGACCGCGACGTGACGCATGAGCTCACGCCCCTCTTCGGCTGCATCACGAACTTCGCCCATGTACTTTTCGAGAGCCTCGGCGTTGGCAGAGCTCTTCTTTGCGAGATGCGCGTTGCCAATGATCACGCCGAGAATGTTGTTGACTTCATGAACGATGCCCGACGCGAAGTCCCTCACCGCCCGCATCCCCTCCGGGTGCAAAATGCCTTTCCCGGCCGGCTGTGAGTCGTCGTCAGCCACCGTCGTCAAGCTCCGAGCAGCTTCTTCACGGCGCGGATGACCCGTGGTGCCTGAATCGGTTTTTCAATGTATGCGTTCGCGCCGAGCGCCAGTGCACGGTCCCGGTCGTTTGGGGCGCTTTCAGTCGTGATGATCACGATGGGGGTTTTTTCGTGTCGCGGGTCGGCTCGGACGTGCCGAACGAGCTTCAACCCGTCCATCACGGGCATGTTGACGTCGGTCAGCACGAGGTCGAATCGCTGCGCGGCGAGCGCGCGGATGCCTGCCAGACCGTTCTCGGCCTCCACGACTTCCATTCCGGGGATTCGCCCGAGAGACTCCGCCAGCATGCTGCGCATGGTTTTGGAGTCTTCGACGACGAGGCAGCGGTATCGGCGCATAGTCATGTCAATCCTACGATACGAGACGGTGTGCTCAAAGTTCGGGTCTCATCTCCGGCCTGGCTGGGCCAACTCGACCAGCATGTCGCTGAGGGCCCAAATGCCCAGTGACTGATGCCGTACTCCCGTTCTTCGTACGGCTAAAGGCATTCCTGCGACGACGGCAGTCTCCGGCGCTTCGATCATCACTGTCCCGCCTCGCTCGGAGATCTCGCGGACCCCTTCCGCCCCATCGTCCCCCATGCCGGTAAGCACCACCGCGATCGCCTTATCACCGAGTACGCGCGCGGCAGACTTGAACAGTTGGTTCACGGAGGGGACGTAGTGGGAACCTCGGATGGGCTCTACCACGCGTATGGCAGGCCCGCGTTCGGAGGGAACGACCTCGATGCACCGCCCTCCTGGGCACACATAGGCATGCCCGCGGGCGAGGCGCTCGTACTGCCTGGCCTCGGAAACTTGCACCGCGCCGGTCCTATCGAGGCGACTAGCAAACGTGCTGGTGAAACGGGGTGGCATATGCTGCGCGACGATCAGCGCGGCGTCGATGTCATCACGCAGGTGGCGGAACAACGTGATCAGCGCCTTCGGGCCCCCAGTCGATGCGCCTATGACGATGACTTTGCTCGGCACCCTCGTGAGCACGGAGGGCTCGCGCACGTTCGTCTCTGTCTCGACAACGTCGGCATCGAACGCCAAGCGCCCGACACTCGTCCTGCGGAAGGCAAGCGGCGACAACTGCTGGACGACCTGCACTTTCTCGACGAGTTGCGTTCGCAGGCTCTCGAGCGGGGCGTCCGCGCCCTGAGGTTTCTCGAGGAAGTCGATCGCTCCGAGCTCGAGCGCGCGAAAAATGTTCTCTTTCGCCGACAGGCCGGATACCACGATGACGGGGAGCGGATGCCGGTCCATCAGCAACTGGAGGAACTCGAAGCCATCGAGGCGAGGCATCTCCAGGTCCAGCGTGATGAAATCCGGCGGGTTCGCCTCGACGACCCGAAGGGCATCCGCGCCGTCGCTCGCGATATCCACATGTGAAACGCCCGGTATCTCACGAAGAATCGCTGCAATCGTGCGGCGATTGAGTGAAGAGTCGTCTACGACCAATGCTCGGAGCTCCGTCACTTACGTCCCCCTCGGAGGCAACTCGGTGTAAGGGATGGGCCGCCGATAGACGATATCGGTAGACAGCTGTGCGATCTCGAAGGCGGTGCTCGACTGAAGCAACGACTCACTGTGCCCGAGCAACAGGTAGCCACCCCGGTTGAGTCGCTCGTAAATCGTATCGAGTACCTTTCGGCGCGAGGCATCGTCAAAGTAGATCAGGACGTTGCGGCAGAACGTGACGTCCACGCGCCCCACGATGGCGGCCCGCCGTTGGTTCATTAGGTTGAGGTGCCCGAAATGGCACATCGCCCGGATCCGCGGATGGACCTGTCTGCCTTCATCCGTGTCGATGAAGTAGCGCTCGTAGTCGGGAATCATCGCCCGGAAGCTTGCCGAGCTGTACGTCGCTCCGCGCGCCTTGCGCAGCACGCGCCGCGAGATGTCGTTGCCGAATACGCGAACGTCCCAACCCTCGAAAAGGTGTGTCGCATCGATGAGCATGGCGATCGTGTAGACCTCCTCGCCGCTCGAGCATCCCGCGCTCCATACGTCGAGTCGCTTCGAGCCACGCGCGAGCGCGCGTCCTCGCACCACGGGGAGGATCTCGTCCGTGAACGCCCGAAGCTGGTAAGCTTCGCGGAAGAAATAGGTTTCGTTTGTCGTCAACACCTCGGCGGCCGCCTCGAGCTCCGCGTCCGCGTTTGGGTGGTACCGTAAGTAGCGGTAGTACTCGGTGAAGTCTTCGATGCCGAGCTGGCGAAGGCGCTCCCGAAGACGCCGCTCGACGACGTACGCAGAGTCATCGGCGAAGTAGATGCCGCAGAACCGATTGACGAAATCCCGAAGGAGTCGGAATTCCTTCAAGTCCAAGGTCGGTCCCGCGTCGTGCAGCAAGTTCACGTTACTCTCCGAGGAGGCCGCTCTCGATTGCGTGCCGGACCATGGAATCGTTCTCGGTGCAAAGCGCCTCGGTAAGAAGCGAGCGCGTGTGCTCGGTATCGAGGTCGAGCAAAAGCTTGATCGCCAACATCCGAACGTTCCACGCCGAATGGTCGAGCCCCCGGCACACGAAGCGCTCGGCATCACGAACACCCAACGTGCCGGCCGCGCGGAGACCGGCCTGAAATACCTCATCGTCCGAATGAGACAGAGCGCGCTCGACGGCAGCGGTCACTTCGGAATCTCCCAACCATGCAAGGGCGTCGAGCGCCGCAGCGATGACCACCGGCTCTTCGTCTTCCAGCAACGCACGAATGCGGGGAATGGCATCGCTGGCCACGCGCCGCCCGAGGGCAAGGGCTGCCTCGGCCCGAATGGGAGGGAACGGAGAATCGAGTGCCGTGCTGAGCGGGGCGTTGGCCTCTTGGGTACTCATCTGTCCGAGCGTTCGAACCGCCGCGATCTGAACGTCAATGTCTTCATCTGCAATGGCGTAACCGATCAGCTGAGCCACGTCGGTCGCGTTGGCCATCGCAAGAGCTTGGACCGCTGCCCTGCGAGTGCGCGGGTCGCGACTGTGTAAGCCACGCTTGAGCACTTCGATGGCGCCGTCGGAGTTCAGTCGGGAGAGCACGTGCGCGATGTCGGCGCCCCCAGGTCCATCGAGATCGGCACGTTCGAGAGCCTCCTCCACCATAGCGGGGACCCGTGTGGCGAGCGCCTCGAGCGCGCTGGTCGCGGCCGCGCGCACTAGATGTGACGAGCTGCTCAAGCACTCGGCGAGCGCGCGGCAGTCCCGTGGGTCGCCCCACCAACGAAGGCTCTCGGCAGCGGCGGCTCGAACGGCGTCCGTGACATCGGTCAGGTCTCGCTCGATCAGACTGCGGATCCGGTCGCGAGTGCCCGCGGGAACGGCGTCGAGGTGCCGGTAGCTAAGCTCGGCTGCAAGCTCGAGTGAGAGGGCCCAAACCCGCGGCTCACCCCGACGCTGCATCAGCAGAGGCTCGATGAGCCCAGGCCCCCAGTTCCGGATCGCCTCGACGGTTTCCGGATTGGCCACGTCGTCGGCGACCGTTTGCAGGACAGCCTCGAGCGATGTCTCGTCCCTGCAGAGCACCGCAAGATACGCGGCGCCCTGCCGGGTCGCGGTGTCCCCATGAAGGAGAGCCTCGTGCAGCGCATGCCGAAACGATTCGTTCGAGGCGCTCAAGCGGTCGATCAGCTCGGCACGATGGCTGCCGACGTGCTCGGCAAGCTCCGCGATGGCGCGAAGGGCCGCCGCGGACGTTTGAGGTGAAGGGTCGGCGGCGAGCCCGAGAAGAAACTCGAGTGCTTCGGGCTCACCGGTCCTTCCGAGCAGCTCGGCCGAGATGCGTCGCACGATTGCGTCTTCGACGGCCGGTTTGAGCTCTTCCCACGGCACGCGCGTGCCCAGGCGAGTCAGCCCCTCGACGATTGAAACGCGAAGAAACAGATGGGGCGTAGACAGCTGAGCCTGCAAAAGGCCCTCGGCCCGAGCGCCCCCGATGCAAACGAGGGCCTCGACCGCCGCGGCCGCCACGTTGGCGTCCGAACCGCGAATCAGCACCTCCAGATGATCGATCATCTGAGGGTCTTGGGTCTTGCCCATCGCCTCGACGAGAAACTTCCGCACGCCGTCCCCGGCCGCGTGGCAGGCCTCGACGAACTTGTCGGCCTTCCCTTGAGCGACGACCCCGAGGACTTCGATCGCAGCGTTTCGCAGGCCGATGTTGTCCGTCTCGACGACCCGAGTGAGAAGTGCGTCGATCAGCGCGTCCTTCTCACGCGTTTGCGCCGCCAGCGAGATCGCTTCTCGTCGAACGCGCCAATCCGCGTCCGACAAGGCCTCCAGAATCTGGCTCAGCGGCGTCCCCTGGGGACGCAGGCTCATTCGATGGACTGCTTGACGCCGAACGTCAGGGTCGGCGGAGTGAAGCGCCTGTTCGAGCCGATCGCTGGTCAAGGCGCCTCCGAAGGCAAGGATGCGATCTCTTCGGGGTGAAGCTCCGTCGCCGGTTCGACGAGTCGATCGGCGTCCAGCAAGAACACGAGCCGATCATCGTGCCGATACGCTGAAGTAATACCCCGTCCGCGATGACGGTCGTCCAAGACCGGAACGTCGCGCTCCTCGGTCCCAGCTGAAGAAAACACACCGAGTACCGCATCGACGACGATCCCAACCAACATGCCTGCAGTCTCGAGTATGACCCACTTGGTTCGTCGACTCGCCTTCTGCGCCGGCAAACCGAATAGGCGGCGGAGATCAACGACCGCCACCACCTGCTCGCGATAGTCGGACACTCCGACGATGAATGGACGCTCCCTCGGCAGCTCGATGAGCGGAAGCGGGTTGACGATCTCACGGATACGCGCGACTTCGACCGCATACAGGACGGCATCGACTTCGACCTGAATCAAGTCTTTCGCGAGTGTCGCGCTGTATGCCCGGCCGCCGCTCACTGCACTCCCCCCAGCAACGACACAGGGTCGATGAGAATCAACATGTCTTCCGCGTCGGCCGAGGAACCGGAAGGGACGCGACCGACCCCGACGACATAGTCGGAGAGCTCCGCGCTCATTGCGCTGGCGTACTCGATCTGATTGGGCTCCATTCGGTACACTTGGATCACGCGGTCCACCGCAACCCCGATCAGTTCTTCCCCGTTGTCGACCAGCAGGACGCGCCCGTATGGATCGGTCTGCTCCGCCTCGAGATGCAGCATCTTGGGCAGGTCGATCACGGTGATGATCTGGCCCCGGACCGCGATCACGCCGAGGAAGTGGTGCGGTGCGCGCGGAACCTCGGTAAGTGGAGGAGGCATGAGAATCTCGCGCACCGCGGACAACGGAAACCCATACGCCTCATCCCCCGCTAGCACCGCCAGCACCGCAACGGCCCCGGTGTCGCGATCCCAGCCAGGCGTCAGCGTCGCCCCTGGCGCGCCCGCACTCATGGATGCGTCTCCATGGCCCACACCGCTTCTGGACCGTCGAAGTGCTCGGTGAAGAGCGCCGGCGCGTCGAGCACCAAGGCAACCCTCTGGTCGCCCAAATCCGTCGCGCCCGCAAAGCCTCGAACCGATGCCAAGCTCTTCCCGAGCGCCTTGATGATCACGTCATCCTGGCCAACCAGACCGTCGACGACGAACCCGAGCTCCCGGTCGCCCATCGAGCCGACGACGACAAACCGGCCTTCTTTTCGACTGGAGCCTCGAAAACCGAACAACCGAGCCAAATCGCAGATCGCCAGGGTTTCCCCGCGGAGCGTGATGACTTCGCGGCCCTCGATCGTGCGCACCTCTTCCGGAACGTACGGGATCGCCTCCCGAACCGCGGTGATCGGCAACGCGAACGTGCGCGATGCGACCGTCACGATGAGCGCTCGAATGATCGCGAGGGTGATTGGAAGTGTGACCGTAATCTTCGTCCCGCTGCCCTGCTCGCTCTCAATCGAGATCATCCCGCCCATCCGAAGGATGTTGGTCTTGACGACATCCATGCCGACGCCGCGGCCAGACAGATCAGTGACCTCCGACCTCGTGCTGAGTCCGGGGAGGAACACCAAGTCGAGCATCTCCTGGCGACTGAGCTCGTGGCCAGCATCGGCGTTCAGCAGACCTCGCGAAACGGCAGCTTCCTGCAGCTGAAGCGCATTCATGCCGCCGCCATCATCCTCGACCTCGATGACGACGTTGCTTCCCTTGTGATAGGCGTTCAGCGCAAGCGTGCCTTCGGCTGGCTTGGCAGCGCGTATCCTCGCATCGGCGGGTTCGATGCCATGGTCGATGGCATTTCGGACCAGGTGCATCAATGGGTCGGTCAACTTCTCCACGATGAGCTTGTCCACCTCGGTGTTCGCACCGGTGACGACGAGTCGAACTTGTTTGTCATGCTCCCGTGCGGCCTGTCGCACGATGCGCGCGAGCTTATTGAACACCTGTCCGAGTGGCACCATTCGGACATCGAGGATCCCGGTGCGGAGCTCAGCAAGCTGCCGTTCGAAGCCGCGGCCAATGCGATCGAGATCTGTGAGCGACTGCCTGTAGGTCGCATCACCCTTGAACTGATCGACGATTCTATTGACGGCGCTGCGGACCAAGGCGAGCTCACCGACGACGTTCATCAAGTGGTCCAGCTTGCGAATGTCCACGCGGACTGAATTCGCCACCGACTGAAGGGATGCTTGGCCCGGGTCTTCTTCGGCCTGAGGCTCCATGCTGGCACCAGTCGAAGGAATCGACGTCCGTCGCGGCGGAAGTGTCGGCAGGTGCGTTCGTTCTTCGATCGCCTCGATCGTTCCGTACCGCCCTTCGAAATGCGCCTCGAGCTGCTCCTTCGGGGCTCCGCTCGCAAGCAACACTACGAGCTCGATCGTGTCCTCGTTGCCCCCCTCCATGCTCGGCAGATAAGTGATGATCTCTGCATCATCGCTTGCCACGGCGCGCAACGTCTCGATCGAGTCGTCTATCGCCGTCAGATCGAAGGCGGCGCGAAGTCGATAGAGCCGCAGGCCCTGTCGAATGCATGCCCGCAGTCGATGTTCCTCGTACTCGGTCAGGACCGAAAGAACAGCGGGCTCAATGGCGTACCGGTCGAGCGGATCGCCTTCCTCCTCTGCGGTCTCCGTGCCGATCGCGCGAATGGCCGCGATGTATTCTTGGACGCCCGCCTCTTCCTCTGGCGACTGCGGATCTTCCAATGCCAAGAGCCGTTGAAAGCGCTCCACCGAGTCAAACAGGACATCGAGGAGATGCGGCTCGACCGACGTACGGCCGAGTCGCAAGTCGTCCAACAGGTCCTCGAGCGCATGAGCGACAACGCCTACGTGCTTGTATCCGAACATCCCGGCGATGCCTTTGAGGGTGTGCACACTGCGGAAAATCTCGTTGACCAAGGCCGGCTCGATGCGTTCGTTGCGATGATGGGCCTCGTCGAGCAGCAGAAGATCGCGCGACAATGCCTCGACGAGCTCCTGGGCCTCGGCCAAGAACTCCTCCTGCACGTTGTCCCGCGGGTCGCTCATCCAGAAACCTTCTCGACAGAACCGAGTAAGCGCCGGATGAGGTCTCGCAGCTCATCGACTTCGAACGGCTTCTTCAAGAAGGCGTCCGCGCCGAGCTCAGCTCCCCGCTTTGCATCCGGACCATCCACCTGCGTGCTGATTAGGATCTTTTGAGCGCCCTGCTGCCGCGGGCTTTTGTTCATGAAGGCCAGCAACTCGAGTCCGTTGATATCCGGCATGTTGACGTCGACGATGACGACATCAAACGTATTAGAAGCTAGCAACCGAAGCGCTTCGAAACCGGTCTCGGCCTCTTGCACTCTGGCGAAATCCGCGTCCTCCAAAGAGGCGCGGACGAACGCGCGCACGGCGCTGCTGTCGTCGACAATAAGAGCGTGAAATGCCACTCGATCCCCCCGCGTACAGGGTAACAGACACAAACCGGGGGGGACCCGCCCTATTCGCGCGAAAACGAGCGAGACTTCGGCTCGTCCGTGACGCAGGATGAACATGCGCACAGGCTTCGCAGGAACCGATGGCTGTAGATCCCGGTCTGATGTCCGTCGCCCCACACGAGCCGGACTGCGTAGTTCCCCACCGACTCGATGTCCGCCAACTCGAGGTCGCCACCTTCCGCGAATCGGATCGGGCCCTCGTGACCCTGACACGTCGCGCAGGGACAGAATCCGCGAAGTAGCTCATGCGGGTAAACACTGCGATGCCCGTCGGTCCAGTCGATTTCCATCACTCTAGCTCCGCGGGGCGCGCGCAGCTCGGTTGGCTCGGGCGCGTCACTCATGAGATGTGGCGCCCCCACCGGCCCGACGCCGCTGCCGTTCGCTCACGAACGCTGACCGTCGCGTGGCTCGTGTCGAGCTGCGCCAACGCGTCGTGGATCTCTTCACGCTCCCGATCGGACCAAGGCTCCTCCGGAAACTCCGACGTCGCCTGTACCACAGCCCAACGCCGAAGTGCGCCCGCCGACAGCACCAATCGCCCGCCGCCGCACGCCCTGCATACAATCCCACCTCGTACGCCGTCGAAGGAGGCGGAACGTCCCTGCGCCGGCGTCTTGCCGCAATGCACACATCGGTCGAGGGTCGGCGCGAAACCGAGTAGCGCAAGGACTCGGATCTGAAGGCACAGCAACGCCTCTTCGACCGGCGCGCCTTCGTTGAGCGCCGTCAGGAGCCGCACCGCGGTTTCGAACACAGCCGGCTCTGGCTCGTGGTCGGGCACGCGCTCGCGAATGACGGCCAACGCTGCGCCGGCCGCACCGATCGCCCCGAGGCTTCGAAGGATCTCGTGAAACGATCGATCGACCGACACGCGTTCCAGGTGCGCGAGCTCACCGCGGCCAGGTCGGAAGTACACGTTCATCAAGACGTAAGGTTGGAGCGCACCGCCGAATCGGCGCTGGCTTTTTCGCGCACCACGAGCGAGCGCAGACATCTTGCCGTAGTCCTCGGTCAGGAGGGTGACGATGCGGTCGGAGTCGCGATAGTCGACGGAGCGCAGAAGGAGCGCTCGACTCTGGCGGCTTCTACTTGGCACGGCATCGCGGAGGATAGCTCAATCGGATCGTCCTGTGCAGGCGCGCGCCGCACCAAGGCGAAGGTGGCCACGATGATCGCGAAAAGCGCCGCCGTCGTGATCGCCAACAAAAGAGCCCCATACCTGCGGCGGCTATGGACCGTCGCCAACGGTGCCGGGAACAGGGTTTGCGGGCGCTCCTCGTCGAAACGCGCGAGGACCTCGTCGGCGTTGATGTCGACCGCCGACGCGTACGCCTTGATGAAGCCGCGGACGAAAACACCACTGGGCAGATCTTCGAAGCGATCATCCTCGAGCGATTCGAGCGTCCTGCGGGGAATGCGCGTCGTGCTCGAAACCTCCTCGATGGAAAGTCGGCGCGTCTCACGTTCGGTCTTCAGATAGTCGCCTATCGAATCACGCATCATCGAGACTCCTCGAGTATGGATTGGCACATGTGTCCGTCGTTCGAGTATGGGTCGAGTTCCACGCACTGCTCCAGGTCGGCGATAGCATCTTGGCGATGGCCCAGGCGGGCACGCACCTCTCCGCGTAGCCGCCACGCGCCTTGCAGCTGGATACTGCTGCCACACGACGGGTCGGCGTTGATGGCGAGGTCCAGCGCGTGCTCCGCATCTTTGAGCTGCTGCAAATGCCAAAAGGCCCGCCCCATGGTGTAGTAACCCACGCAAAATCGCGGCTGTATCCGGACCGCCTCCATCGTAGACTTCACCACCTCTTGATATTCCCTCAACTCTAACTGTGCCAGCGCGAGGTTGCCCCACGCAAGATGTGGAGCTGTGTTCAGTTCATCGGTTGCGGACTGCCGGAGTACGGTGGCGGCTTCTTCATAGCGCGCCAACTCCATGAGGCAGAGCCCATAAATATTGCGAGCCTCGGCAAGCGCCGAGCCCCCGCGCTTTTGCTTCTCCAGCAGCTTGATCGCGGTACGCAGCTCATCCTCTGCTTTCCCGTAGTCGCGGCGTTCCATTTGGATGAACCCGAGAAGCAGGTGGGCCTCCGCGTTGTGCGGATTGAGCTCGAGGGCGAAATGCAGATGTTCGATGGCAGCGGCCGTCTGCCCCTCCGTCCGAAGGGCCGCCGCAAGCTGCAACTCCCGTTCTGAGCGGTCATCGTCTGGCGTAATCGCCCCCGAGGCTGTCACACAGCCTACGGACCCCACGTACCCAATGACTAGGCAGGCGAGCCAAACCAATCCCCACACTCGAAGCACGTACCGGGTCTACTGAGTGCGGCGACCGCGGTCAAGAAGGGGTGTCGGTTTACCGACAGCTCAGTCCGTGCCGGACGTCCTCTTTGAGTCCCAGCAAATCGTGGAGTTGGCGCAGCGCCGTAGCGTCGCTGATGGTGATCGTCTGATCACCCACCGTGAGGTAGCCACGCTCCCTCAACTGACCGATCACCGCCTTGACCTGGTCGAGGTCCAATGCAGTTCGAGTGGATAATTCGAGCGGCGAGAGCTCGAGCGGGCCCTCCCCGGCATCCTCGACTGCATGCAACAGGGTATTCAGCACCCGGATCGTCGGGTCGGGCAGAGAGAAATTGTCGATCTGCTCCGCCGCTCGCTGCAGCCTCCGCGCGAGCTGCTGCATGACCCCTTCGCCCAAGTCCGGACGTTGCCGGACGAGGGCCCGAAAGGTGTCGCTCTCGATAACCAACGCGCTCACCGGCTCGATCGCCTCCGCACTGGCCGAGCGATGCGCCCCCGCCAAGAGTGCCTCTTCGCCGACGATCTCATCCGCGCCGTAGAGGCCAATGGTTCGCTCGACCCCTCGCGCACGCTTGACCAGCCGCACTCTCCCGCTTCGGATCAGATAAAGCTCGGCCGCCGGAGCGCCCGCGTAGTACAGCGTGGTCCCCGCGGAAAAGCTCCGATAGTATCGATCGATCCCGAGCTCACCGGTCGAGTCCGCCATCGGGAATAGTTACCCCACTTGGACTAAGCCCCGCAACCGCTATCGGGCCAAGTGGCACGCGACCTCATGTCCGGACTCGACCGCCCGAAGCCCCGGAACCTCGCGATCGCACAGGCCTTTTTCCGCGATCGGACATCGCGGATGAAAGGCACAACCGCTCGGCGGGTCAAGGGGACTCGGCACGTCGCCTTGCAAGAGCAAGCGCCGTTTTCGGGCGGTCGGGTCCGGCTCGGGCGCGGCGCTCAGAAGCGCCTCCGTATAGGGATGACGGGGCTGGCTGTAGATCTGACCCGAGGTCGCGAGCTCCACCACCCGGCCCAGGTACATGACCGCGACACGGTGGCTGACGTGTTCCACGACGTGAAGGTCGTGGGCGATGAACAGATAGCTCAGCCCGAGCTCTTCTTGAAGGTCGCTCAGGAGGTTCACGATCTGCGCCTGGATGGAAACGTCGAGGGCGCTAACAGGCTCATCGGCCACGATGAAGCGCGGGGAGACGGCCAGAGCGCGCGCGATGCCGATACGCTGCCGCTGGCCGCCGGAGAACTCGTGGGGATAGCGCCGCATGTGCTCGGGTCGCAAGCCAACCCGCTCGAGCAACGCGGCGATCCGCTGGTCCTCCTCCGACGCTGCGCCTGCCATCCCATGCACGCGGAGCGCTTCAGCCAGCGCAGCCCGCACGGTCATGCGGGGGTTGAGGGAGCTGTAGGGGTCCTGAAAGATGATCTGCATGTCGCCGCGAAACGGTCGCAGTGCGGACTGCGACAAATGAGTGATGTCGTGTCCGTCGAAATAGATGCGTCCACTCGTGGGGTCCTGCAGCCGCAATAGCAGGCGCCCCAACGTGCTCTTGCCGCAACCCGACTCGCCGACCAGGCCCAGCGTTTCGCCCTGCATGACCTCCAAGGTGACGCCATCCACCGCGCGCAACTCCGAACGGCCGCGCCCAATGCCCCGTGACGGGCCGCGAAACGTTTTGCATAGCGACTCGGCCGCAATGATCGGTTGCTCGCTCATCCCGACGCCTCGGCGTGGAAACACGACACCTCACTTTGACCGTACCGCTGCAAGGTCGGCTCGTCAGTGCGGCACGCGCTGGTGACCAAGTCGCAGCGATCTTGAAAACGGCACCCGGATGGCAGCGTGCGGAGGTCGGGGACCATTCCAGGGATGGTGGGCAAGCGTTCGCCACGATTGCGAGCGCTCGGCAAGCTGCGCAGGAGGCCTCGCGTGTACGGATGCCGCGGATTGCGAAACAGCACGTGGGTCTCCGCCTGCTCGACAATCTTCCCGGCGTACATGACTGCGATTTCGTGCGCGAACTCCGCCATCACGCCGAGGTCATGGCTGATGAAGATGATACTCATGCCGAGCTTCTCTTGCAGTGAACGGAGCAGGTCGAGGATCTGCGCCTGAATCGTCACGTCGAGCGCCGTCGTGGGTTCGTCGGCAATCAAGAGGCGGGGCTCACACGCGAGGGCCATGGCGATCATCACGCGCTGCCGCATTCCCCCCGACAGGGTATGCGGATAGGACTCGATCCGCTCCGAAGGAGCTGGAATTCCAACCAGATCGAGAAGCTCGATCGCGCGTGCCTTGGCGGCGCGGCGGCCCATCTTTTGGTGCAGTCGAATCGCCTCCACGATCTGCGAGCCAACCGTATACACCGGATTGAGCGAAGTCATCGGCTCCTGAAAGATCATCGATATCTCGTTACCTCGGAGGCGTCGCATCTCCGATTCGGGGAGCCGCAACAAGTCGCGACCCTCGAACAGCGCTTCACCACCTTCGATGAAGCCGGGTGGGCTCGGGATCAGGCGCATGATCGACAACGACGTCACGCTCTTCCCGCAGCCGCTCTCCCCGACGATGCCGAGGGTACGACCGGGAAGTACGTCGAACGAGACGTCGTCGACGGCCCTCAAGTAGCCCTCGTCAGTCTCGAACGCCGTGACCAGGTGGCGCAAGCTGAGCAACGGTTCGGTCATGCGGCGATACCTTAGCACCGGTCGCTCAATGCTGGACCTTTCATGAGCACGAGGCGAACTCGATGGACATGCCTGGGCTCGGCGTCTGCTGAAACGCCCCCTCCGGAATCTCGGGGTTCAACGAAATCGACTTCACCCGAACCGACGTGTCAGCGCCACTGACGTCATCAATAAATCGCACGTTGGTCGGAAACGCTTGTCCCCCGACGTCGATGTAGTCGTCGTACGTTGCTTCCCAGCGCCTCTTCCCGTTTGGGGCGCGTTGGGTGGACCGTCGGAGCGTCAGCCTCTGCGCGTCAACGGGCTTTTCGCGGTCGGCGTCATCGACGGAGAACGCGATCTCCTGAGTCGTCCCGTCCGCGGCTACGAGCGTCACGACATAACGCCCCTCGCGGCATTCCATCGACTGTTCGGTCGCCTCGATCATCGGTGTGTCGCCCGTGAGAAGTCGCAGGACGTGCCGCGCATCGACCGAAATCCCGAGGAGCCGAGCGATGTTCTCCGGACACGCTGGGCCGTGCAGGAACGTGCCTTGGCGCAAATCGCTGAGTTGGAACGTCTCGCCATCGCTCGTCAACACAGCAGCGGGCCCCAATTGCGTCATCACATCGAAGCGAACGCGATTCGGTTGCTCTAGGAACAACAACACCGTCCCCCGAATGCGTCCCTTGCTGCCCCACTGCGTTACGCGGGCTTCAGCTTTGATCGACTTCCATCCTACCTGCTGGCTGGCGTGATCATCGAGGGCCTTTGCGGCATCCGTGCGCAGCTGAACCGGACACGCAGGAGCTGTCTTGCAGCCGGCCGCGGCCAACGACCACACGAGCAACGCGGTAAGACACGCGCGAGCCACTAGTCGTTTTCTGCTCCCAGGGCGATCCACTCTTCGATGACTTGAACGAGGGACTCGCTGAGAATTTGCCCAGGCGGCATTTCAGTTCCGCAGGTCTGTTGGTCCCGAAGCTTCTGGACCATGATCGAGCCTGGCGCATCGTTGGGAATCACGAGGGTGCCCTGTCCCGCGCACATACCGGGGTCCGCCGCCGACGCATCGACCACGGCAGACCAGGACTCTGTGGCCCAGTCCGTGGTGTCCATCACATTCGTACCGGTCAAATCCAAAGCAGCAAGGGCTGTCGCGCTCGCGCCCCCTGGAATCGTTCCATCAAACGGGTTGTCGGGGTTCTCATCGGTGTTCGTGTTCGGGGGACCGTGACAAATGACGCACCGGGTGAACATCACGCTCCAGTAGATGTCGCTCCACGTCGGGTCGGGGAGATCACCCTGCGGGCCGTTGTAAATACAAATCTCATCGTCCACGGAAGTGCACTCGGTCAGCTCGAGTGCCTCCGAAGGCGGCATCTCAGTGCGCGCGATGACGGGGGCCTGACACGCGAGCCAGTTACGGACGATGTCTTGGCCCTCCTCCGACTCTATCGGAGGCAACACCGGCCCCCCGAGGCCACGGCGCCACGGCGTCGCATTGCGAACGCTTCGGCCCGCCGCGCCCGGAGGCATCGTGCCCTGGCGTATCTCTTGAATCATCCCCTCGGCCCAGTCCCGGATCTTCCCCTGGTTGCCATGGAGTTTCTCGAGGCGTTGGCAATACGCGGTGTCGGTCTGTCCGCCTTCACAACTCTCGATCGGCTGGGTACAGCTCGGATCCTCGGTCTCGTCGGTGCACGCCAGCGCGACGTCGAAGTTCAGCCCGGCTGGCGCGCCAATTCGATCGCCACCCACCGCGGCGGGTGCGTGGCAGAACGCTCCATCGCCGCAGGTCGATTGAACGAGAGCTTGTCCCTCGTACATCGGCAGTCCGTCGGTCACGCGATACGCGATGTCAAACGCAGCCGGCCCGGGAATCGACTGCCCATCTTGGGTTTGCCCGTCGAGATTGC
>CBDURI010000008.1:0-22487 GCA_965369435.1 uncultured bacterium | reverse complement strand
CCGATGTTGGGGCAGTTCTGGAACGAGACGGGGCCTTTGCAGCCCATCTTGTAGAGGCAATGGCCATCGCGATGCGCTTCGTCGCCCCACTGTTCGACATACTGTCCCGAGTCGTAGTGAGAGCGCCGCTCGCAGTTGTCGTGAATCGACTTTCCATAGGCGAAAATCGGGCGATTCAGCTTGTCGAGGGCGGGGAACCTTCCGTACGTCAGAAAGAAGACGAGCGTTGCGGTGAGGTTCTGTGCGTTCACGGGACAGGCCGAAAGGTTGATCAGCGTTTTGATCCCGGGCACCGCATCGGAGACGCCCAGGGCGCCCGTTGGATTCGGCGAGGCCGCGGGGATTCCGCCAAACGAGGCGCAGGTGCCGACTGCAATCGTGGCCAGCGCGTTGCCGCAAACCTCGTTGGCAATATGCAGTGCCGATTTCCCGCCGATGGTGCAGTACGCGCCGTTTGCCCCCGTCGGGATCGAGCCCTCGACGACGGCAAGGTATGCGCCCTTCTGATTCTCGACGACCGAGCGAAGGTTCTCTTCCGCCTGGTGACCGGCTGCCGCCATGATCACCTCGTGGTAGTCGATCGAGAGCAGATCGAGGATCACCTCCGCTGCGGTAGGCTTACTCGCGCGAAGGAACGATTCGGTGTTGCCCGCGCAATCTTGGAAGTTGAGCCACACCAAGGTGGGCTTGGGTTTGTTTTCGAGCGCCTCGGCGATTGCCGCCGTGGCTCCCTTTGGCAAACCAAACATCACAGCCATCGCGGAGCAGAAGCCCATGAACTCGCGGCGTGATACGCCGCGTGCTTCTAGCTCCCGACGAAAGTCGCTTCCCAGTTCATCCATCGCGTCCTCCCTGCCGTTCGAAAGCAAAGGTCGCGGCAGCACGCTTGACAGCCGCCGCTCGACGGGACTCTACCTCAACAAAACCTAGAGAAACAAGCTCATCCTGGCTGTTGAGAACTCTTTTCTATAGGGCGTGCGGTTCTTTCGTTAACGGGTTTCGACGCGCAGGATTTGCGCCGATCTTGGTGGGCGACGGACGCTCAGGTAGCATCGTAAGTAGATGTCCTCCGCTGCAGAAGAGTTCCGCTTTTTCGAGGTCGTGCAGGGTTACATGGAAGAGGCCGCCGAGCTGACCGACCTTCCGACGCACGTGAGGCGAATCCTCGCCGAGCCAAAGAACGAGTTGATCATTCACTTCCCGGTACGGATGGACAACGGCGAGACCCGCATGTTCAAGGGATACCGCATTCAGCACAACAACGTGATGGGTCCCTACAAGGGCGGCATGAGGTACCACGAACAAGTCAGCCTCGACGAGCTCAAAGCTCTGGCGACGCAGATGACCTGGAAGTGTGCATTGCTCGGGGTCCCGTTCGGCGGCGGCAAGGGGGGCATCAAGTTCAACCCCCGCGACCACACGCACGACGAGCTAAGCCGCATCACGAGACGGTTCACCCACGCGCTCGGCAGTAATATCGGACCGTCACACGACATTCCCGCACCGGATATGGGGACCAACGCCCAGACGATGGTTTGGATGATGGACACCTATATCAACACCGGGCCGACCTACGACAAGAACGACCAACGCGCCGTGGTGACGGGCAAGACGATCAACTCAGGCGGGTCCGAGGGCCGCGAGGCGGCGACCGGGCAAGGCGTGGTCCACTGCATCAAAGAGTGGGCGCGGGAAGCGCGCTTCGACCTCGAGGGCGCCACCGCCATCGTTCAAGGGTTCGGCAACGTCGGATCCAATACTTCTCTTCTGCTCTCCAAGCTCGGTGTATCGACGATCGCGACGGGCGACCACACCGGCTACCTGCGGCACGACGAAGGTTTCAATGCGCACAAACTCCAGGACTACGTGCGTGTCAACGGGTCGATCGAAGGATACCCACGAGGCGAGAAGATTACGCGGGACGAGTTCTTCGAGACCAAGGCGGACCTGTTCATTCCTGCGGCTCTTCAGAACCAAGTCGGTGAGAAAGAAGCGACCAAGCTCGACGTGCGGCTAATCGCAGAAGGCGCGAACGGACCCATCAACCCCGACGGCGGGGCCATTCTCGCCGACCGGGGGATCTCAGTCATCCCCGACATCTTGGCGAACTCCGGTGGCGTCACCGTCAGTTACTTTGAATGGGTGCAGAACCGGAACAGCGAGCACTGGGATGCTGAAGAAGTGCAGCGGCGGCTGCTCCACATGATGCGCCGCGCGTACCAGCGCACGATGTTCTATGCAGCGGAAAAGAAGGTGAATGCGCGCATTGCGGCGTACGCTCTTGCGCTCGAGAGCCTCGCCATCTCGTATGAGGAACGCGGGATTTTCCCGTAGGTTATCTGGAAATTCTGGACCTGCTGCCGGACTCCTGCCTACCGGCAAGCGCCTTGACAATTCGGCCCCGCCCACTCACTTGCAAGAGTCATGGTTGCACAGGCGGTGTTCGAGGGAGTTATCCCGGCTGAAGGCGTCGGGGACTTGCTCGGCGGTCTAGAAGAGATCGGCACGACCGGTGTGCTTGCGTTCCAAAGCACCTCGGGCTCCGGCTCGATCCGCCTCGTGCACGGACAGGTCGTGGACGCGTCGACGACGGCAGATGAAGAACGCGCGCTCGAAGTGTTGCTCTCGCTGCGGGACGGCGAGTTCGCGGTCTACCCGAAGCTCCCGCACCTGCCCATCTCGCGCGGCACGGACTCGACGCGTCGAGGCTCGCTCGCCGTACATCCGCCGGCCGACTTGATGCGCTACTGCGAGAACGCGGGCCTCACGGGAAGGCTCTTGCTGGAGCTCCGTGGGCGGCTCGCGATCGGATACTACGAGAAGGGCGAGCTCAGTGACGTGAGCATCGATGGCGGGACGGCAGCCGACTTCGTCCTCGCTCTCGAATGGACCGATGGGACCTTTCGCGTGGACGCAGTGCCGCCGCCTAGAGAGACTTTGCCGCCGGCACTTCGCGACAAGGCACCCCAAGCGCCTCCGAAGAATCCCACGGTGCTTCCGCTCCTGGAGGCCTTCGAGGAGGGCCTCGCGGCTCTCGGCCGATCGGACACCACACCGGTTTCGGGGCTCCCGCCGCGCATGGACGACGCCGACGAGGACGCCACGATCCGCATCATTCGGCGGCCCGGCGAGGACGAGCGGGATGAGCGAGACGAGTCCTGGCACGCCCTCGACTATTCTCCCTCCGGCCCCCAAGAATCTGATACAAGTAGCCCCGTGAGGTCGAAGGACGACGGAAGGCAGATTGGTTTCTGGCCCACTCTAGGATGGGTGGGCGCGGTGTTCGTGGTGGTGGCCGGGTGCCTCTGGCTGCTTTCGGCCCTCCCGCCACTCGGGTAGTCTGGCCGTCGTGAGCCCGCGCTTGCGACCAAGTTGCCGGCTTCCGGGCCGAATCGCTGGCCTGATCGCCTTTTTGGCTCTCGTCAGCTTGCCGGTGATCACGGGCGCGCAGGGCTCTGATCCCAAGGGGGAGCCCTACCGTCCGGGCGACCTCGTGGCGGTCCCCGCCGCTGACAGCGAAAGCGTCGACGAACCCCGGGAAGGCGAGGACGAGGAGTTCCGTGATCCCTATGGGGTGGCCAGCGAAGCCCGCCATGTCGATCAGATCTCCTCTCAGGTTCGCTACGTGCTCGAGGGGATCGTCGTCGTCGGCAACAAGCGCACGAGGGCGCACACCGTTCGCAAGTTCATCCCGTTGAAGCAGGGTGATTTTCTGGATCCAGAGTCACCGGATCTGGTGGCTACCGAGTGGCGGTTGATGGGGACGGGTTGGTTCGACAGCGTCGACATTCGGCTCGAGCGCGGCGCAGAGCGCGGGTACGTGGTGCTAGTCGTCGAAGTCACAGAGCGCAACACGGTCATCATCGAGCAACTGGTCGCCGGCTTGTCCGAGGGCGTTCGAAGGACGACCGACCGCGGACGCACTCTGTTCCCTTGGCTCGGTTTCAAGATCACCGAGACCAACCTCGCCGGGTTGGGTATCCGACTCTCCGGCACCGCCCTGCTGAGCGAGTTCCAGCAAGGCGGACGGCTGGATCTCCGGTATCCGAAGCTCATCAAGAATGAGTATGGGATCCGGTTCGGCACCTTCTTTCTCAATGGACGGGAGTTCTACGGGAACCAACCTTTGGTGAGCGTTCCGTGCGGGTTGCCGACCTGCCCCGGCACTTCGGTCGTTCAAAACGCGGTGGTTCGCTATCGACGCGGTGGCTTCATGGTGGGCACCGAGAAGGACTTCACCACAAAGCTCCGCTACACCCTCGATTGGGTGGGTGACATCGTCAGCGTCCTCGACCGCCCCGAGGCCGCGAGCGAGCGCACAGGCAACGACATCGCGCCCATCGATTTCGCGATTCAGGACGGCCGCAGTTTCGTGTCCTCCATCCGGTTCGCACTGGTGTTCGACAAGCGAGACGACCCAGGGCTCACCAAAGAAGGTGTCATCTTTCGCGGCGTCGTCACCGCCGGCACACGCTTCCTCGGCAGCGACTACGACTTTCTTCAGCTCGAAGCCTGGGTGCGAAGATGGTGGCGACTCCCCTGGAACCACACGATCCGAATCGGAGCGTTCGGCGGCGCAGCCTTCGGCAACACGCCGTTCTTCTATCTCTTTCACATCTCCGACCTGACTGACCTCATCCCATCGCGCTTCCTCGAGATGCAACTCGATGCGCGCCAGCCACCCAATCTGCTGAACACGTCGATCGAGAACAACTACCTCGGCGAGCTCGCCTGGCGTCTCGACATCGGATACAACATTCCCGTCTACGAACGCGTCCGCGACCGGGGTTTGCGCGAAGTCAATCTCTACACGCTCATCGGACTGTATGGGCTAGCCGACCTCCGAGATCCCCGCACAGGCCTAAGCGGGTACTCGGGCCTTTCCCGTTTTCCGATCGACCTGACCTTCGATTTTGGCTTCCGATTCGATACGCGAGTCGGCGTCTTCCAAGTGGGCTTCTCGACGCTGCTGGGGTTCACCCGACTGTGAGAACCTGGCTTGGAGCCCTGATCTTGCTGACCGCGACGGTTGCGTATGCGCAGATGCCGCAGCGCGACTTCGGCGTTACCTGGTCGCGCGGCGCCCCAAAGGTGTCTTTTTCGGCGAAGGACCTCGCCGACGAGCGTGTCCGCCAGGAGCTGTCGAGTGGATTGCGCAAGCGCCTCGTCGTGACCGTGGGATCACACCTCAAAGGCTCCGACTGGCGGATGACCGTTCGCCAGTTTGGCTGCGACGTGACGCTCGATCTTTGGGGTGACGACTATCTCGTTCGTATCGGCAACCGCACTGAACGGCTCAAGACGCTCGATGAGGTGCTCAACCGATGCCTGGTCGTCGAGGGGCTATTCGCCGGCGAGCCGAAGAGCTACGAGCCGCAAAAGGGTCGGGAGATGTATTTCGTCGTGAAGGCGGAGTTCAACCCGATCTCGAAGAAGCAGTGCAGGGAGCTGATACGGCCGAGCTCCGGCACTGACCCGGTCGGCCCGATCAGCATCAACATCGTGCGACGCCGGATCTGTCGATCCGAGCGCACCATCGAGTTCCGCAGCGCGTATTTGAAGGTGCCCGAATGAGCCGCTTTGAGCGAAAGATCCTGTTCGCCATTGGCTTGTCGGTGTTTCTCACCCTCGGGGGGAGTATCTTCCTTGCCCGGGGAGCGTTGCGCGAGGTGTATCGGGTGGGCGTGAACGAGCGATTCGGCGCCGAGTTGGTGCATGGCGTGGAGGCTCGGCGCGGACAGTTGATGGCGCTCCGATCGGGATCGGAGCAAGCCGCAGACGCGGTCGAATGGGCGGTCGAGGCCGAGCTGACCAAGAGCCGCAACACCTCGAAGCTCGACGCGCTGTTGCAGAATCTGCTCGGCCGCTACGCCATGGTGCAGGGTATCCGTGTCGATGACGAAGCGGGGCGTGAGGTCGCGAGTGTGGCTCGTGAAGCAGATCCGTCCGGCGCCGTCATGCGAACCACGACTCGCGAGCGAGAGGTCGAAACGGGGGGAGGGAAGCTGCGGATTGCCGTCGAGGTCGCCGTTCCGGAGGTCTACTTCGAGCGCCTACAGGAAGCCGGTGAGGTGGCGGACGTCTATTCACGACTGCAGCGTCAGAGCGCATCGGTGTCCGATGTGTATGTATGGGTCTTCGGATTCATGACGTTTCTCGTCATCGTCGTCGCGTTCCTGATCGGTGCGGTCGTGTCGCGTCGCGTGACCCGTCGCGTGACCGCGTTGGCCGAAGCCTCTCGCAAAGTCGGCGCCGGCGACCTCACCGTGACGCTCCCCACGGGGTCGACGGACGAGGTCGCGGAGCTAACCCAAGCGTTCAACGACATGGTTCGCGACTTGCGCGACTCGCGCACCCGCATCGAATACCTCCAGCGCATCAGCGCATGGCAGGACTTCGCGCGACGCCTCGCCCACGAGATCAAGAACCCGCTCACGCCGATTCAACTCGCTGCGCAAGAACTGGACGATACCTATGATGGCGAAAACGAGGCGTACCGGAAGAAGCTCAAACACGCCCGCGCGATCATCGAAGAGGAGGTGGCTACCCTGCGTCGTCTCGTCGGCGAGTTCAGCGCCTTTGCCAAGCTTCCGCGCGCGGACCTAACGCCTTCGGACCTCTGCGATCTCGCTCACAGCATTCACGATTCGGTCCCCGCCATCCTCGAAGATGTGGGCCGGGGCACCCCGGCTCCCGTGGAAGTACGGGTGAGTTGTGCAACGGAACCCATCCGTGTGCGTATGGACCCCATGATGCTCAAGCGCGCTGTCGATAACATTCTGCGAAATGCGATTCAGGCGGTCTACGAGGAGCACCCGTCCGGGGGCGGTCGCGTGCTGGTGCGGGCTTACTGCACGGACACCGCTGGATTCATCGAAGTTCGGGACAACGGCCCTGGCATTCCGAAGGAAAACTGGGATCGCGTCTTCGACCCGTACTATACGAGCAAAGCCGAAGGAACGGGCCTGGGGTTGGCGATCGTGAAGAAGGTGGTCTTGGAGCACGACGGGCACGTCCGACTCGACCGTGCGCACGAAGGCGGCGCGAGGTTCAAAATCGAGCTTCCGTTGATGGGCACGCGATGAGATGGGGCCAGTGGTTCGTGACCGCGATGGTCGGCGTCGCGCTCTACGCCTGGATGACTCGCGGCAATGCCTCTCCCCTCATGGGCGAGCCCGCGCCCGACTTGACCCTCCCAGTTGGGGCGGGGGCGGAGCCAGGGGGGCCGACGAAGGTCACCTTGTCGGAGCTCGGCGGGCAGGTGGTGGTCCTCGATTTCTGGGCGAGCTGGTGTGGTGCTTGTCGCCGGACGGTGCCCACCCTCAACGATCTCCACGAGGAGTTCGCCGAGCGGGGAGTCGCCTTCTACGCGGTGAACGTCGAGCCGATCGACCGACAGCGTCTGCAGGCCGCTCACGCGGCATTCGGAACGGAATTTCCCTCTCTTCACGATCGAGCCGGGACGGTTCAACGACGATACGCAATCGAGATGCTCCCGACCGTCATCGTCGTCGGGCCGGATGGCCTGGTTCTTTGGGCCTCGACCGGGGTTCCGAGCAAGATGCGACTCCGCGGGGCCATTTCCGACGCGCTTAACTAGCTGAAATCGTGCACAGTTGACGGGTTGATGCCCCGCTGTTAGTTTCGCCGGCCGCGCGGGGCTGACGGTGTAGGTCCCCTGAGGGTGGAGGAAATTCCTTGGTTCAAGCGCTTCAAGGTCCGAGCTTAGACGAGCGAGTCGCCCAGCTGCAGGAGCTGCTGGATTCGGCGAGTCCGCAGGTGCGTCAAGAGTATCAAGAGCGCTTCGATCTCGCGTGGATCTATCACGACAGCGCGCTCGAAGGTGTCGTCTATTCGATGGATGAGCTCAGGGCCGCCATCTATGACGACGTCGTGACCGATCCCGCCCTGATCCCGGTCTACGACGAGATCCGAAACCACATGGGCGCGATCGAGATGATCCGTGAGATGGCCTCGCGCCGGCGCTTCTCTCCCAACCTCGACGTGATCAAGAAGCTGTTCGCGCAGCTGGCGCCCGAGGAGATCGAGGGGAAGACCCCACCGAAGTATCGCAAGGACATGCCGCTTCACCGGCTCTACTTCCATGAGATCTCGCAGCCCGACAAGATCAGCTACCGCATGCGACAGCTCGTCCAGTGGCTGTCGGCTCCCGAAACGAAGAAAACGATGCACCCCGTTCGCGTCGCGAGCAAGGTGCACTATCAGCTGCTGCACATCTATCCGTTCCCGCGACACAGTGGAAAAGTGGCGCGCTTGGTGATGAACCTCATCCTCATGCGCGCCGGCTACCCGCCCGTCGTCATCCACGCCACCGAGCGGCAGCGTTACTACGAAGCGCTTCGAAGCGGCGAAGACGCAACCGCGACCCTCGTGAACCAGGCGCTCGGCGCGGCGATCGAAACGGCGATTCAGTATTTCGACGAAAAGCAGCGCTAGGACGCGTCTTCGAAGAAGCGTGGCAATGCCGAGATAGCCGCGAAATAGCGCGCCCCCGCGAGCCGCGTTTCAGCCGCGTTTTCTGGCGTGATGCCGCCTATTGCGACGACCGGGCGAGACAGGGCCTGGCAGATCGCTTCGAGGGTTCGGAGGCCTACCACGGGGTCGGGATTCTCTTTGGTCTTGGTTTCGAAGACAGGGCCGAAGGCAATGAGGTCTGCGCCTCGAGCCTCGGCCGCAGCAGCCTGCTCGAGCGTGTGCGTCGAGACTCCGATCTGCATGTCACCGACGACTCGCCGCGCGTCTTCGATCGAGAGATCATCTTGCCCCAGGTGCAGCCCGTCGGCGCGAACGAGACGCGCGACGTCTGCCCGATCATTGACGACGAAAGGAACCCCTGCGTGGGAGCATGCGGACCGCACACGCTTGGCGATTTCGAGGAATGAGACGTCGTCGAGCCGCTTGGCACGCAACTGCAGGATGGCGCAGCCCGCATTCAATGCCTGAAAAGCGAGCCCGAGGGGCCGGTCCGCGGCCTCTGCGTCGACGATCGCGTAGAGCGAATCAATCAATGGGCTCGTCTCCGGTAAGCCGGCCATACAGATCCGGGCGGCGATCGCGGAAGAATCCCCAACCGGCGCGGTAGCGGCGCAGCGCCTCGCGGTCGAACGAGGCGACCGCCACACCCTCGTCTTCCCGGCCGAGCTCCACCTGCACGTCGCCGCGTTGATCGCACACGAACGAGCTCCCGTAGAACGTCAGCTCGCCTTCGGTGCCGACGCGGTTGGCCGCGGCGACCGGCATTGCGTTGACCACCGCGTGTCCGACCATCGCGCGCCGCCAGGGCGCTTTGGTGTCCGCGTCCGGTTCGCCCGGTTCGCTGCCAATTGCAGTCGGGTACAGTAAGACCTCGGCGCCTTGAAGCGCCATGCTCCGGGCGGCTTCGGGGAACCATTGATCCCAGCAAATGCCGACTCCGATGCGGCCGTGGCGCGTCTTCCACACCTGAAAACCCGTGTCCCCGGGCCGAAAGTAGAACTTCTCCTGGTACCCGGGGCCGTCCGGGATGTGACTCTTGCGGTAGATTCCCAGCACGGTGCCGTCGGCGTCGATCGCCGCGACACTGTTGTAGTAGCTCTGGCCGGACCGCTCGAAGAATGAAACGGGAAGGACGACTTCGAGCTCCGCGGCAAGGGCCCGCATACGCGCCACGCTTGGGTGTCCGTCGAGCGGTGCGGCCAAGTCGAACGCTCGCTCGTCCTCGGTCTGCGGGAAGTAGGGGCCTTCGAAGAGCTCGGGGGTCAGCACGACCTGCGCGCCCTCCTTCGCTGCCTCGCGCACGAGAGCTTCGACGCGTGCAACGTTCTCGTCGCGCGTGCCGTCGAGCGCGCACTGGACGATTCCGATCGACAAAGAAGCAGGGGTCATGGCGCGATGGGCTGAGCTTGGGTGACGCAGTGAAACGCTCCGCCTCCCCTTAGCAGGTCTCGAGCCGGCAAGCCGATGACCTCGCGGTCCGGAAATGCGCCCGCAATCTCCCGGAGGGCGGCTCCGTCTTCCGGGAGCTCGTACACCGGCACGATCACCGCCTCGTTGGCGATGTAAAAGTTGCAGTAGCTGGCCGGTAGTGGGGTGCCGTCGGGGCCGCTCACTTCACCGGGCGCCGGTAACTCAAGCACATGCAAGCCGTTCGCGCGCAGGTCCCGTGCAATGGAATCGAGCAATTCTGCGTTGGGAGCCCCCTCGGCCGCCTTCATGCAGAGCACGGTATTCGGAGCTGCGAAACGCGCGATCATGTCGATGTGTCCGTCGGTGTGATCGTGCTCCAAACCCCGGTCGAGCCAAACCAGACGCTCCATCGAAACCGCTTCGCCCAACGCCACCTCGAAGGCCTCCCGCGTCAAACCCGGGTTTCGGTTCGGGTTGAGGGCGCATGATGCCGTTGTCAGGAAGATTCCCCGACCGTCGGTCTCGAGCGCGCCGCCTTCCAAGATCACGGGACATTCAAACCGTTTCGCGTGGAGCCGATCGGTGAGCCACTTGCTGACCTTTTCATCGAAGGCCATCTCGTACTTGCCGCCCCATGCGTTGAAGCCAAAGCACAGGGCGCCGAGGGTGTCGCGGGCGGTATGGCCGAACAGAGGCGCGGTGTCGCGCATCCAGCAGTCGCCGTAATCGGCGGTGACGTACCGAATGTCGTCCGACTCGCCGACCAAACTACGGGCGAGCTCCTCGATCTGTGCGTTCTTCACGAGGAGGCGCACAGGTTCGTTGCCTGCTTCCGCGATCGCGAGCGACAAGGCCGCGATGGAGCGTTGCGCCTCGAGCAGATGGCCGGGCCACTCTTCGTGCAGATGTGGAAACGCGAGCCAGCAGGCGGCGTGCGGCTCCCACTCAGCTGGCAGCCGAAGTCGTTCCTTCACCCGCCGAACCTACCACGCGAACACCCGAGCCTCACCGAACCTGGTGACCATGGCGTCGACATGCCGAAGGACGGCGTCCCGTCGCTGTGCGAGGCCCTCCAACTGCTTCTCGTTCAGCACCGGAGAGAGCGGATCAGTCCGCAAACGCTCCGAAAACCGGCCAATATCGAGCTTTCGCACGGCCTCGATGGTCGACCGTCGAAACCGTTGGAGCGCCTTCAAACGCGCCTCCATGAGACCCAACCGCTGCTCTCCGAGCCAGAAGCCGGCCCCGTTGTCCAGGTAGATCAGCGGTCCGCCCGGCCCGCGGGATCGCAGGTTGGTGAACTCTCCACCCCATCGGTCGACGTTCTGCGTGAGGTAGTCGAAGACGATGAGGTCGGAGAGCTCCGCGGGGCGCGCTTCGGTGTCGGGAGCCCGTGCGATGGGGCGGCTTGGGTCGGTGGCTTCGCGGACGCCTGGGCGGCGATTGAGATCAGCGCGATAGTCGACCGGCCGCTGGTACGGGGTGACCGGGAGTGACTTCTGAACCCGTACCCAACGTTCCCACTTCCGCCCCATGCGCACGCGTTTGAGCGGCTCCGGTATCCACCAGATGAATGCCCCCTTCACGGTCCCGTTGTCGGCGATCCCGAGCTCCGAGACTCGCTCGTCCCGCCTGGCCGCCGCCTCGAGCTCGCTCCACCGAAAGACGCGACCCGTCGTGGGGGGCACCCGGTCGAGCCCGAGCTCGCGGTCCAAGTAATACGCGGCCACCTCCGAGTACCAGTGGGCCGCCGAGAAACTTTGCTTGGGTTTGAAGTAGCCACGGGTTCCGTCCGCGAGGGTGATCTTGAAGGCCAAGCTTCGGCCCCCCTTACCCTTCGTCACTTCGGCGATCTCTTCGGTCCGTAACGCCGCGATCCGATCGGCATCCGGCTGCCCTAGGAATGCATCCGGTGCATTCGGCGGCTCCTGCGACGAGCCGAGCAGAGGGCAGACCAGGGTCAGAACAAGCACGATGGAGGCGTGGCGCGGCACCTGCGGAAGCCTACTGCTGGCTCGTCCGAAACCCCCACTTTTAGGCCAAACTAGCCGTTCGGGCGCGGCTCGAGGCCGACTAGATCGACCTCGTGACCGAGCGAGTGGGACCGGGCCGCGTCGTAGATCGCGCGGGCCAGCGAGACGTCTTGGATGGCCAGGCCCGTGGAGTCGAATACGGTGGTCCGGGCGCCGCTTGGCCTGGGCAGCACGCCCGCAACGACTTCGCCCAAGGTGCCCGCGATGTCGTCCAACGTGAAGTCACCCTCCGCCAAGGGAACGTTGATCTCGCCACTTGCCGTCGCCTGATGGACCTCGTCGATGTACACCGCCGCTCCCTTGAGCGTCTCGGTGCTCAGCTCGCGCTTGCCTGGGGCGTCCGCGCCGATCGCGTTGATATGCGCACCGGGCCGGACCCACTGCGCTTGCAAGAATGGAGTGCGGGATGGGGTCGCCGTGCACACGATGTCTGCACCGGCGGCCTCTTCCAAGCTCACGACGCGCGCCCCCACCCGGTCGGCGAAACGCTGGGCCGCACTTGGGTTGCGATCGTGCGCGAGGCTTTCGA
The DNA here is from genome assembly GCA_965369435.1 of uncultured bacterium. Taxonomy (GTDB): domain Bacteria; phylum Myxococcota_A; class Polyangia; order Polyangiales; family Houyiibacteriaceae; genus SG8-38. The sequence continues at coordinate 10,019 of CBDURI010000008.1, read as the reverse complement.
ACGCGTCGAACACAACCCGGTGCGTGCCGTGGAGTGTGTACGCTTGTGCCCCGCAACCGATGAAGCCGATCGTTTTCGGAGCGGCGTTGGCAAGATGCTTCGAGGCGACCGCGCCTGCCGCCCCGGTACGCAGTGCGGTGAGGAGGGTGCCGTCCATGACTGCAAGCGGGAAGGCGTTCGCGGGATCGCTGAGGATGTAGACCGCTATCACCGTCGGCAGCCCATAGCGTTTGCGATTCTGGACGTGTACGTTCACCCACTTGATGCCCGCGGAGTTCCCAAGCCGTGCCGGCATCGCGCGAAAGTCGCCGTCGTGGTCCTCGACCTGCAGGTATACCTTCGGCGGCATAATTCCCTCGCCACGACCGAATCCGGCGAACGCGCGCTCCACGGCGGTCACCGCCAGCTCCATCGTCGCGACCTGTTCGACGTCGGCCCGTGTCAAAATCAGCGTTTTCATGGCCTGACCCTCTCCGGAAATCCTTGTTCGATGTGGTGCTTTCTGTATAGTCCGCCGAGCCCATGCCCAGCCAACAACTCACTGTAATCGGCGGTCATCCTAGCGGACCAGCCGCGACGACCCGAAAAGACAACTGGTGGGTCTCCCCCCTGACGACCCTCCTCGTGCTCACCGGTTTTTCCATCTACGTCACCTGGGCAGCGTTCCAGGGCGATAACTACTACGCGAACCCCTACCTCAGCCCACTCTATTCACCGGTCCTCTACACCGATCCTTCCGTGGCAGGCGCGGCCCCGATCGCGCACGCCTGGTTGGGTGCATGGCCCAGCTGGTGGCCGAGTTTCCTGCCTGCGTCTCCCGCGCTCCTGATACTCGTGTTCCCCGGCGCCTTCCGGTTCACCTGTTACTACTACCGCAAGGCGTATTACCGGGCTTTCACCGGATCCCCCCCCGCATGCGCTGTGAACCCGGTCGCACGCGGAAACTACCGCGGAGAAACCGCGTGGCTCCTCTTCCAGAACCTCCATCGCTACGCGCTTTACTTCGCCGTCGGGTATATCTTCGTCCTCTACTACGACGCCTTCATTGCACTCTTCCGAAACGGAGAGTTTGGCATCGGTGTCGGCACCGTCGTGCTCTTCCTCAACGCCACGTTTCTGGCAGGCTACACGTTCGGCTGTCACGCGTTTCGACACCTGATCGGTGGCGGCATGGACTGCATGTCGTGCGGCGAGCAAACCGTTCGCTACGGTGCATGGAAGAGAGTGAGCTGGCTCAACGCTCGGCATCCCAATTTTGCTTGGACGAGCCTCGTCTGGGTTGGGTTCACCGATGTGTACGTGCGATTGGTCTCGATGGGCGTGATCACCGACTTCAATACTTGGACGAACTAACGATCGATGAACGTCAGCGAGATACAAACCTTCGAACACGACGTGCTCGTCATTGGCGCAGGCGGAGCTGGTCTGCGCGCCGCCATCGAGTGCAGCGCGCGCGGGCTCAACACGGGCGTCATTTCCAAGAGCCTTCTCGGCAAGGCCCACACGGTCATGGCCGAAGGGGGCATGGCTGCCTCGCTCGGAAATGTCGACCGTCGCGACAACTGGAAGATCCACTTCCGCGACACGATGCGGGGCGGGAAGTTCTTGAACCAGTGGCGCATGGCGGAGCTCCATGCGAAACAGGCGCCCGAGCGCGTGCGTGAGCTCGAAGAGTGGGGCGCGGTGTTCGATCGCACCCCCGAGGGCCTGATCAGTCAGCGCAACTTCGGCGGCCACCGGTACCCGCGGCTGGCCCATGTCGGCGATCGAACCGGGCTCGAGCTCATCCGCACGCTCCAGGATCACGGAGTCCATCAGGGCATTCACTTTCACATGGAATGCACGGCGCTCCGGCTGCTCGTCGACGGAGGACGCATTGCAGGAGTGGCCGGCTATTGGCGTGATACGGGCAGATTTGTCCTGTTTCGAACCTCGGCCGTGATCATGGCGACCGGCGGCGGAGGGAAAGCCTGGAACGTCACGAGCAACTCCTGGGAGTACACCGGGGACGGCGCGGCGCTTGCGTACGAGGCCGGCGCGGAGCTGATGGATCTCGAGTTCACGCAATTCCACCCGACCGGCATGGTGTGGCCGCCCTCGGTGCGCGGGACGTTGGTCACCGAAGGGGTTCGAGGCGACGGCGGAATCTTGCTCAACAGCAAGGGCGAGCGCTTCATGTTCGACTACATCCCGAAGCGCTTTGCTTCGGAGACCGCGGACACGATTATCGAGGCTGACAAGTGGCCGGACGATCCGAGCGCGCGACGTCCCCCGGAGCTCCTCACGCGTGATGTCGTCGCGCGAGCGATCCGCGCTGAGGTGCAGGCAGGGCGAGGCTCACCGCACGGCGGCGTGTTCCTCGACATCGCGTCGCGCCGTCCGGCGGAGTCGATCAAGCGAAAGCTGCCTTCGATGTATCATCAGTTCAAGGAGCTGGCTGAGGTCGACATCACGACGACGCCGATGGAAGTCGGGCCCACCCTTCACTACTTCATGGGCGGGATTCGCGTCGACGCGGATACACAACAGACGAACGTTCCCGGGCTGTTCGCGTGTGGGGAGTGCGCGGCAGGCCTCCACGGCGCAAACCGTCTTGGCGGCAACTCGCTGTCCGACCTCATTGTTTTTGGGCGCCTCGCTGGCGTCGGCGTGGACGAGTACCTCTCCGCCATGAGCGCCGAGCCCCGGGCCGACGACATGCAGGTCACCGCTGCTTTTCGAGAGGCGACCGACATTTTGAACCGGGAAACAGGCGAGAATCCCTACCTAATGCACGAGGCCATTCAAGAGGTGATGAGCACCAACGTCGGCATCGTCAGGACCGCCGAGGAGCTCCAAACCGCGGTCGAACAGCTCGAGGAGCTCAAGGTTCGCGCGCAGAATCTCAAGGCCCCGGGGACCAGCCAGTACAACCCTGGGTGGCACGAGGCGCTGTCGGTGAAGTCACTTTTGATCGTCGGTGAGGCAGTGGCGCGCGCCGCATACCTCCGTGAAGAGAGTAGGGGCGCGCACACGCGGCTCGACTTCGAAGGTGAGCGCGACGAGTGTGGACGCTTCAACATCGTCACCAAGAAGGGGTCCGGAGGCGAGATGCAAGTCGAGAAGGTCCAACGCCCCGATCCACCCAAGGAGCTTGCTGCGATCGCGAACGCGACACTCGAAGAGCTCGAGGGAGGCCAAGTAGAATGAGCACTCGCACCTTCAAGATTTGGCGTGGCGACCTGCATGGCGGCGAGTTCCATCAATACGACGCGGAGGTCGATGAGGGCATGGTTGTCCTCGACGTGTTGCATCGTATTCAGGCGCTTCAGGCCAATGATCTAGCGATCCGATGGAACTGCAAGGCTGGCAAGTGCGGGTCGTGCAGCATGGAGCTCAACGGGCGACCGGCTCTGGCGTGCATGACCCGGATGAACACGTTTGCGCCGGACGAGGTCATCACGGTGCAGCCCCTGAAGGCGTTTCCCGTCATCAAAGATCTCACCTGCGACGTCTCTTGGAACTACGAGCAAAACAAGCGCATCGCTCCATTCAAGCCCAAGCCCCGCGGCCGGGACGGCGAGCACCGGATGTACCAGCAGGACGCGGACCGGGTGCAGGAGTTCCGCAAGTGCATCGAATGCTTCCTTTGCCAAGACGTTTGTCACGTGGTGCGCGACCGCGACCGCAAGGACGCATTCGTGGGCCCGCGCTTCATGATTCGCCTCGCCAGCTTGGAGATGCACCCACTCGACGACGACGACCGCATCCCGGAAATCAAAAAGGATTACGGCTCGGGGATGTGCAACATCACACGGTGCTGCACCGATATCTGCCCAGAGCACATCACTATCACCGACAACGGGATTATTCCTCTCAAGGAGAGAGTCGTCGATCGTTACTACGATCCGCTTGCACGCTTGGCTCGGCTCTTCGCAGGGCGTAAGGTGCGAACGAAGACTCATACGGAGGAACAGTCAGGGTGACAGAACGCTTCGTACTCAAACGCATTTCTACCGATGCGATCGAGCACTCCGTCGAAAGGGCCGAGCACTACCGCCTGCTCAACGACCCAGAGCAAGCCGAGAGCATCTGTCTCGACATCCTCGCAGTTGACCCAACAAACGGGCAGGCGCGAATCACACTGATCCTCTCGCTCACCGATCAGTTCCAGCAAGGTGGGGGCTCCCACGGGGTCCGTCGTGCCAAAGAACATCTCGCCAGGCTTCCCGGGGAGTACGAGCGCGCGTACTACGCCGGGCTCGTGGCAGAGCGCCAGGGCCGCGCTCATCTGCTGCACGGCGGGATGGAGCGCGCGTTTGCGTACGAAGGCCTTCACGAGGCGATGCAGCACTACGAGCAGGCGGACGCACTCAAACCCGTCGGGGTGGACGACGCAATCTTGAGGTGGAACGCATGCGTGCGGACCATCGAACGGGAAAGCCTGCAGCCGCGCCGCGACGAACCAGAGCTTCCGCTCGAGTAGAGAGCGCCGAACACAACCGGGAGAACCATGATGTCACCATCCGCTCTTGCATTGCTCGCCTACGCCGCGTGGGTGTTGTTGTTGGCGATCGCGATTCTCACGTTCCGAACCGGGTACGTGCTCACGAAGAAACGTGCCGCAAACTCGTTCACGCCTTTCGGTTCTGACGTTTCCGCGTTCTCAGGAAGGCTCTGCCGCGCGCACGCGAACTGCTACGAGAACCTTCCGATTTTTGCGGCGATCATTCTCGTCGCGCTCGTGACCGACAATGCTGGGGTTACCGATTCGCTGGCGCGATGGGTGGTGCTCGCCCGTGTGGCGCAGTCTACGGTGCACCTGATTTCAACGAGCCAAATGGCGGTGACCCTCCGGGCCACGATCTTCTCCGTGCAGCTTGGTATCGAGGCGTATTGGGTGATTCAGCTCGGACTCTTAGGCTGTAGCTGCAACTGACGAGCGTCTCTAGTGAAAGTCGCGAGAGCGGTGGGTTTGGTTGGCGAGGGCCACGTCCGTCACGTCTGGCGCCCAGAGTGACTTGGCCATCAGGTGGATGACGCCGTCTGCTTTTTGAATCTTACCCGTCACGCCGAGTAAGGCCGCCGTCTTGGCGAGTGCGGCATGTCGGTCGAACACTTGCTTCCACACGACGACGTTGACGAAGCCCGTTTCATCTTCGAGCGTGAAGAACGTGACGCCCGATGCAGTGCCCGGGCGCTGACGGCAGATCACCACGCCGACGTAGTCGAGCTCGTCTCCATGCGTGCAGTCGTGAATGCGCGTCGCTTCGTGGATGCCTCGTGAACGCAATGCATGACGAAGTCCTCGCATGGGATGGCCACGCGTGCTGTGCTGACTCGAGCGATAGTCCCACATCACTTGGTCGTCACTTGCCAACGATGCGAATGAGATTTGACTCGATGCGGGTTCGAGTGGCAACGAGTCTCGTACGAATCGCGACAGACTGCGCACTTGCCAGATCGCATCACGGCGGTTGAGATCGAAGCACTCAAACGCGCCGGCTTCGGCCAATGCATGAAGGGCCTTGTTGTGGAGTCGAGCTTGGCGAACGAAGGTCGCGAGATTTGGATACGGTGAGTCGCCCGATTCGAGACGCTCCCGTTCGACCACGCCGAGCCCCTTCACATACCGAAGCCCCATCCGCACTCCGGTAACAGTGTCAGTGATGACTTCTAGGGTGCAGTCCCAACGGCTTTTGTTGATGTCGATGGGGAGGACTTTGACTCCGTGGCGCTTCGCGTCTTCGACCAGTGTTGCCGGGGTGTAAAACCCCATGGGTTGAGCGTTTAGGATCGCGCAGGTGAACGCGTCGTGATGGTGACATCGGAGCCATGCGGTGACGTATGCCAGTAACGCAAAGGAGGCCGCATGGCTCTCCGGGAAACCATACTCACCAAAACCTCTGATTTGCGAGAACACGCGTTCGGCAAACTCCTCGGGAATGCCTTCGGCAAGCATACGCGGGATCATGCGCGTTCGATGCTTTTCAATTCGCCCGGACTTACGCCAGGCCCCCATGTCGCGACGAAGTTGATCCGCTTCGCCCGGCGTGTACCCAGCCGCCTCGACAGCAAGCTTCATGACCTGCTCTTGAAAGATCGGAACGCCCAGCGTCTTGCTCAAGATTCGTTCGAGCTTGGGATGTGGATAGTCGACCTCCTCTTCGCCTTTACGTCGTCGCAGATATGGGTGCACCATATCGCCTTGAATGGGACCCGGGCGTACGATCGCCACTTCGATCACCAAGTCGTAGAACGTGCGCGGGCGAAGTCGCGGTAGCATGGCCATTTGCGCGCGGCTTTCGATCTGAAATACGCCGACCGTATCGCCTCGTGACACCATGTCGTACGTAGCCTCGTCCTCTGCGGGAACGGTTGCAATTTCGAGGGACTGCCCCTTGTGCTCACGTAACAGATCAAACGCATGGTGAATGCAGGTGAGCGCTCCGAGACCCAAGAGGTCGACCTTGAACAACGCGAGGTTGTCGACGTCGTACTTGTCCCACTGGATGACGGTGCGCGCCTCCATCGTGGCTGGCTCGATGGGAACGATCTCGTCTACAGGGCGATGACCGAGCAGGAAGCCGCCCGGGTGAATCGATAAATGTCGCGGAAAATCCAGTATTTGAGAGGCTAAAGACCCGAGGTGATGGGTTGCCGGCGCGTCCTTATCGAGCCCTGCCTCTTGGAGGAGCTCGGGGTTGAGGACGTCGTCCCGATGCCTGAGAAGTCGCGTGGCGGTCTCGAGATCCGTTCGAGACAAGCCGAGCACCTTACCCACGTCACGCACCGCAGAGCGGATACGATACCGAATGACGTTTGCGACCATTGCGGCATGCCGTCGACCGTACTTTTCGTACACGTGCTGAATGACTTCTTCACGACGCTCGTGCTCGATGTCGAGATCGATGTCAGGCGGTTCGGCGCGCTCGACGCTCAAGAAGCGCTCGAATAGAAGATCCATGCGCACGGGATCGATAGCCGTGATGCCCAAGCAGAAGCACACTGCGCTGTTGGCAGCGCTACCACGGCCTTGGCACAAGATGCTCTGCTCTGTGCAGTACTGAACAATCTCGTGCATCGTTAGGAAGTAGCCCCCGTAGTCGAGCCTGCGAATGATTTGAAGCTCGCGTTCGAGCTGTGTGCGAACGTCAGCAGGCACCTTTCCTTGGTAACGTGCGCGCGCGCCTCTAAACACGAGCTCGCGCAACCATCCTTGTTCGTTTCGGCCGGAAGGAAGATGCTCTTCTGGATATCGATAACGAAGGTCATCGAGGCTAAACGCACACTGCTCCGCGATGTCGAGTGTGCGACGCAGACATGCCGGGTCATCTGCGAAGAGGCGACCGAGCTCAACGGCGGGTTTGAGGTCGTGTTCTGCGTTTTCACGGATGGAATGGCCTGCGTCCGAGAGGACTTTTCCAGCGCGAATACAGGCCAAAATATCCTGGAGCGGGCGTCGGCGCTTGTCGTGATAGAGGACTTCGTTGGCGCCTACCGTCTGCACGCCGAGCTCTTGCGCCACAGAGCGCAAGCGCTTCTCTCGCGGCCGTTCGCGGTCGGTGAGATGACGCGTGCAAAGAGCAAACAGAGATGAAGGACCATGGGTCGCATGCAACACGCGCAATGTTGCGGGTGTCGTACAGAGAAAGAACAGCTCCCGGGCCTGTTCGAGGTCTGCAGCAGTGATGAGGGAAACGCCTTTTTCGCATCGAGCATGCCCGAGTGAAAGCGCTCTGCACAAATCAGCATAACCTCGCCGAGTCTTGGCGAGCGCTATGACATGGTGTGCATTGCCTTCGACGTCGACCGTGAGTTGTGCGCCGGTCACGACGCGGATTCCCAGCTCCTTGGCTCGCATGTGTGCGCGCACCAAACCGTAGACTCCATCGCGGTCTGTAATGGCAACGGCCGGAAGACCGAGCGCGTGTGCGCGCTCGACCAGCTCTTCAGGAAAGGAGGCGCCTTCCAAAAAGCTGTGATTGCTTTTGACCCACAACGGAACGTAAGCGCTCATTCAATCGAGCACCCCGTGCAAGAACCACCGCTTCCGGGGGCGATCGTAGAAGAGCCAGAGCAGGTCCCCGTGATCGGTTTCGGCGTAGTAGTAGTCGCGTTCGACGAGCCGTTTCCACCAACCACCACTCACGCGATACGGCCCGTACATGTGCTCGATCGCGTGGTTTTTCGCGAGCGAGGGCCCCGCCTCGGGCTCCTTTGGCTTGCGAGGAGGAAGAGGCCTTGGACGACTATAAACCCTTCGAATCATTGAAGAAACAGGAGCGGCAAACGCTCGTTCACCAAGCCGCGCATGGCGAATGGGCTCAAAGCGGAAGGAGGCCTCAGGCAAATGGGCCTCGAGCACGCGTGCTTTGGTCACCGAGTGCTCGCCGTATGCAGCGCGGATTCGGTCGAGCGCGCGATGGGCAGCACTCATGTCGCGAAGCGGTTGATGGCCGGGGAGCGCAACCTGTTCTGCATGCGCGCGCACCGTATTGGCAAGAAGCTCTACTTCCTCGACCGCACCTTGCAAGCTCGCTTCATTGAGACGAAGACGGATGAGCTCGAGCAGCAACATCAAATCCAAGCTCGGCGAAGCGGGCTCGATGTGTTCTTGATGAAGAGGGGCGCGCTCCAGATGAAGGGAGAGCCGCAGAGACTGAATTGCCTCGCCGCGAGCACGCACCTGATGCAGCAATGAATGCAGAGCACCCTTGACTGCGAAGAGCAAGCGATTCTGATCTTCATCGGGCGGGTCGACTTGGAATGAGATGCGTGATGGTTCGTCGAACGCATGTGGCTGAATTGGGAGCTGCATGTCTTCGGCAAACGAATCGTGGAGCGCACTTGCCTTGGCGCCAAAACGGCTATGAAGCTCGCCTGGAGGCAAGAGGAGAAAGTCGCCCAATGTTTCGATGCCCAAGGCCCCTAAGTTCTCGCAAAGCTCACCGGGCAAATCGAATTCGCGAAGCGGCGTCTTGTTCGACTGCTCACGCTCGTTGTCGGGATTCTGCAAAATGGTGACCCCGCCGTGGGTCATCGCGACCGCGAGCGCTCGGTGGCGATGAAAGCCGACCGTCACCGAATTTTGCCAGTGTCGAGCCCACAAATACCGATGAATGGACGTCGCCCAGTTGCGATAACCGCCATAGAGGCGTCGGAGACCTTCGGGGTCGACGTGGAACGCACCGCCATGATCGATCGCTTCGACCCGAGGTGAGAACGTTTGAAGCGAGTTGATCAGCTCGCGGCTGACGTCCGAGGCTTTTTCGGGCGACACGACAGCAGTGTGCAGGTTCGGGAGGAGATCACGCGCGACGGTTTGACGCATGCCGATACGGAGGCGGCTCTTTTTTGTGATCGCATTGAGATGCGTGATGCGGCCATTGGGGCCTTCATCGTCGACGACGGCGATTGGTGCGCCAGCCCAGTGCGGCTTTTCGCGCAACAGAATTTGCAATGGAAGCATTGGTAACAGAACGCAACTCACCCGCTTCATGACGCGCCTCGCAAACCCGACGGAGCGATGGGGTTCATCGATGAAAGCTCGGTTGCGAAGCCGACTTTGTCTTTGAGAACATGGGTGTGGATGTCGAAGCGATCAGCATGAAGAGGGCCGCGTCGTGGCTCGATACGCAAGCCTACCAATGGGCCGGAAGAAGGATCTTCGTACGCGCTCGAAGTGAGCAAGAGAATGCGTCCGTCGTATTGACGCAACAGACCTTGAAGACGGCCTTGCCAGTTCACCGACGAACCAGGCGGCAGCGCATCGGTGAGATCAATGACCGTCAACCCGAACGCACCAGACCGAGCAAGCCATTCAGTCGCGCGAACCAGCGCGAACGGACCCGCGTGACGCGGCACGTGAATGGTGATGAACGAATCGAGATCAACTCCCGCCGCCTCGAGGTCGGGAGGAAACAGCGCGCCGTCCTTGAGTTGCACCCAAGCGACGAGCTCACCACAGGCCTGCGCCCCGATTACACACGACACCGCCGCCGTCGTTCGTGCACAAGCATGCTTCCCCGAAACCTCGA
>CBDURI010000007.1:0-23427 GCA_965369435.1 uncultured bacterium | reverse complement strand
GTGGACACCGTCTCGGGGTTGCAGTTCACCATGATGGTCTCGAAGCCCATCTCTTTGAGGGCGAACGAGGCATGCACGCAGCAGTAGTCGAATTCGATCCCTTGGCCGATGCGATTGGGTCCGCCCCCGAGGATCATGACCTTCTTCTTGTCGCTCTGCGCCCTCGCCTCGCTCTGCAGGCCCCAAGTCGAATACATGTACGGGGTGAGCGCCGGGAACTCCGCGGCACAGGTGTCGACGCGCGAGTAGATCGGCTCGACGCCATGCTCCGTCCGTTTCGCGCGAACGTCTTTGGCAGCCTCGCCCCGAATCGCGCCAATCTGCCCATCACTGAAGCCAAGCTCCTTGGCCTTGCGAAGCTTATCTTTGGTCAGGGGCTCCGCTGCCGACGCCTTCAAGGACCGCTCGAACGCGATGATCTGTCGCATCTGTTCGAGGAACCAGCGGTCGATGTCGGTGGCCCCATGGATATCTTCGACGGTGAGCCCGACGCGGAGGCCGTCCGCGATGTACCAAAGCCGCTCGGACAGCGGCGTCCGAATGAGGTCGAGAATCGATTCTTTGAGCTCCGCGTCGGTGGCGTCAGGCAAGTCCGCCAACATAGGCTTGGCGGTGTTGATCGCTTCGCCGGTCTCGATGAGCCGTCGAACCTGTGCCGCGAGGTCACGGTAGTCGACCTTTGCAAGAAGTGAGGTGAGGCCATCCCGGCCGGTCTCCAACGACCGCGCCGCCTTCTGCAGCGACTCCTTGAACGTGCGGCCAATTGCCATCGCTTCGCCGACCGACTTCATTTGCGTAGTCAGACGCGGATCGGCCCCAGCGAACTTCTCGAAGGCGAAGCGAGGAATCTTCGTGACGACATAATCGATGGTGGGCTCGAATGCGGCGCTGGTCCCAGTGATGTCGTTCTGAAGCTCGTCGAGCCGGTACCCGACGGCGAGCTTGGCCGCGACCTTGGCGATCGGATAGCCGGTCGCCTTCGACGCGAGCGCGCTCGATCGCGAGACACGCGGGTTCATCTCGATGACGATCACTCTGCCGTCGGCGGGGTTGACGGAAAACTGGATATTGGAGCCGCCCGTATCGACCCCGATCTCCGTGATGATCGCCCGGGCCGCATTGCGGAGCCGCTGATACTCGCGGTCGGTGAGCGTCATGGCCGGCGCCACGGTGATCGAGTCCCCGGTGTGAACGCCCATGGGGTCGAAGTTCTCGATGGTGCAAATGACGGCGAAGTTGTCGGCGTTGTCCCGGATGACCTCGAGCTCGTATTCCTTCCACCCGATCAGGCTCTCTTCGACCAGGCACTCGTGAATCGGACTGCACTGGAACGCCCAACGAATCGCCTTGTCGAATTCGGCTTTGTTATAGGCCACGCCGCCGCCGGAGCCTCCCATCGTCAGGGAGGGACGCAGGATGATCGGGTACCCGATGCGATCCGCTATCGCGTGGGCATCCTCGACGGTCCGAGCGACGTCGGCGCGCGCGCTGCCGAGGCCAATCTTGTCCATCGCGGCCTTGAAGAGCTCCCGCTCTTCGGCCTTTCGGATGGCGTCGACGTTCGCGCCGATCAGCTCCACGCCGTGCTTCTCGAGGATGCCGCGATCGGCGAGTGCCAACGCGAGGTTCAGGGCGGTCTGTCCCCCAAGGGTGGGCAGGAGCGCATCGGGCTTCTCGCGTTCGATGATCGCTTCGAGAATCTCCGGGGTCAGCGGCTCGATGTAGGTCCGGTCCGCGAACTCCGGGTCGGTCATGATCGTCGCCGGGTTGGAGTTGACCAGGATGATCCGGTAGCCCTCTTCTTTGAGCGCCTTGGCGCCCTGAGTGCCGGAGTAATCGAACTCGCAGGCCTGCCCAATTACGATCGGCCCCGACCCAATCAGAAGGATGCTTTCAATGTCATCGCGGCGGGGCATCGAGTCAGTTCAACCTGGACGTTCGCGCGCACTTACCAGAGCCCCCAGGGCCCCGCAACCGGGAACCGCTCAGCTCCGAACTCGCTTACCGAGGGCGCCGATGATCTCAGCTCCTCGGCCGCCCTGAGGGCGCAATCGAACCCGACGAGCAACCTCGGAGATGATCTCCAGCTCCACCCACAGAACAGTTCGGCTCGCCATGCCGGGAAACTTACGGCCCCACTCGACAAACAGCACCGCCCTGTCTTCGACCAACTCGTCGACGCCCAGCTCCTCGAGCTCCACTTCGTCGGTCAGGCGGTAGAAGTCCGCGTGGACGACCGGAAGACGTCCTTCGTAGTGATGCAGCAGCGCAAACGTCGGGCTGGTCACCGCTGTATCCTCCGGCACGCCGAGCCCATGGAGGGCGCCTCGCGCAAACGTCGTCTTGCCAGCACCGAGCCCGCCCTCGAGGCCGATGACGTCGCCTCCCTCGAGCACAGCCGCGAGCGACCGCGCCAAGGCAAGGGTACTGACTTCACTGTCGAGCTCCAGCATGCACGAGCACTGTCACATGACGGGGCCCGACGCACGCTTGCCCGAGTCGGGCACCTCCGAGCAGGTCAGACCTTGATCTGGATGCCCAGTTGCTCCCGGAGGCGGAAGTAGCTCTCCGAGATGCTGTAGATGACGAGCTCCTTGACCTTGTCGCGCGGAGCGAGGTCGGCCGTGGACTCGGACGCGATTTGTTGGGTCATGCGAACAGCGGTGTCCACGTCGTCGCACAGAAGCAGACCGGCACGAAGCGCGGTGATTTCAGCCGCCTGCATCCAACGCTTGATGTCGGCCTTGCCGCCGGCATCGACGAACTTGCGAACGACCTGCTTGAGCACGTCGAGGTGCGCCTGGTCCATGTGCTTGGCCAGCTGCTTGGCGGTCGACTCCACGCTGGCGTCGCCTCCCCCCATGCCGACCACCCGCATCGCGGCTAGCAGCAGCGTCCGGAGCTCGGTGTGCGAGTTGTACATCGTACGGATGAACTGCTCCCCGCGGTAGTACGTCAAGTGACGCCCACACACGAACGCCAGGTCGACGGGACGGTAGCCCGAGAGCAGCGTGTAACCGGTGATGATCGCCGGCGGATTGCTGCGTGACTCGTCGCGAAGCGCTCCCGACAGCTCCTTCTGAATGAAGAGACGAACCGGGATGGAGACGCTGAGCACGTCCTGCGCAAGCTTGAATTGCCGTGCGAGCGCGAGGCTCGGGTTGGTGAGGTCTTCCGGCTTGCGCTTGTGCAGGTTCAGTTTCTTGTCTGTCACCGCTAGCGACGCGCGGACCGCAGGTGCAATCACCTCCATGATCTTGGAGATGTAGATGTCCTGGTCGGAGTGCATCAGGTCCTTGACCCAGTTCTCGTTGCTGAGCCGCGTCTTGGGCTGGATCTCGCGATCCTGCCTGTACTGCTGGTAGAACTTCTGCTGCTCCTCGTCCGCCTTCTGGAAGTAGGTCAACGTCCGAGCGATACACCACGCCTTGTCGTAAGCGCGAGCGTCGAAGTAGAGCTTGTACAGCGCGCGGTACGAGTCGAGTCGGTTCGGGTCGGCCGCGAGGAGCCACTGGTGCTCCGCGATGGCCTGTTCAGTCTTGTCCGGCATCGTGGCGTAGAGCTCAGCGAGAATCTCGTGCTCGACGGCATCGTCCGGCTTGAGCTCCGCGGCCATCCGGAACGACTCTGCCGCCGCATCGAAGTTCCGCTGACGGTCGCGGTAGATGATGCCGAGCGTGTGCCAGAGGTTGTGCTCGAGGTCCGTGTTGCCCTGGTTGATGATGCGGTGAAGCATCTTGCGGTACGCGCGCTCGAGCGCCTTCCAGTCCTTGCGCTCGTTGAGGAGCTTGTTGATCGCTTCGAAGGGCTTGAGTTGAGTGCTGTCGAGGTCGAGGGCCTCGTTGAAGTGCTCGAGGGCGGCGTCTTCGTCCTCCAGCTTGTCCCGGAGGACGACACCGATCGTGTAGCTGTACTTAGCCTTGGCCTCGTCGCGCTCCTCGAGGGCGCAGACGCGCTCGATGATGTCGATGGCTTCCGACCAACGGTCCGCGCTTTGGTAGGCCACCAGGAGCTTGTGAAGCACCACGTGCTCGTCAGGCTCGATGTCGAGCGCTTCGGTATACGCCTCGGCCGCGGCGTCCGCGTCCTTCAGCTTCTCCTGCCAGAGGTCTCCTAGCTCGACCAGCAGCGCGGCCCGGGCCGAAGGCTCTTCAGCGACATCGAGGATGCGCTTCTTGTATTGAACCACCGAGTCCCAGTCACCCTCTGCCGTTTGCAGGGCAACCATCGCTTCGAGGGCGGGCACGAAATGCGTGTCCTCCTCGAGCGACTTGTCGAACATGTTGCGGGCCTTCTTGTCCTCGCCCTGCTCTCGCTTGACGACACCGAGTCGATAGAAGACCTCGGTGATCTCGTCACGGCCGAGCGCGTCGCGGTGTTGGACCAGCAGCAACTGATGGTACTTGAACGCGTCGTCCCATCGCTCCGCCCGGAAGTAACTGCCAGCCAAGCCTTTGAGCGTGGGTGAATCGTCGTTGTCGATCTCGTAGGCCCGCTCGTAGGCGCCGACCGCTTCGTCGGCGTGCCCGAGCTTGGTCGCCGTTTCACCCAACATCGACGCAAGTCGGTGTCGCTCGTGCGGTTCTCGCTTGTCGGAGCGCTGAACCAGAGTCTCGAGGAGCGGAAAGGCATCCTCGTGTCGACCGTTCGCGACGTACGAATCGACGAGCGGCAACAAGGCGTCCTCGTTGTCCGGATCCGCCGCAAATGCCGCCTCGAAGGCCTGCACAGCGCCGGCCTCGTCATCGAGCCTCTCGGCACGAACGCGGCCCAGCTCGACGAGTCGGGTGCCACGGATGCGATCGTTCTCCGTGTGCTCGATCTCCAGGCCAAGGGTGCGGGCTGCCGCAACCCAGTCGCCGGAGTCGACGTGAATGCTCCGCATCGCCTCGAGCGATGGAAGATGCGCAGGGTCCAAATCGATCGCCGCTTGGAACTGCTCCAATGCCGAGACGCGATCCCCGAGCTCCTGGTCGAGAATGCGGCCCATGCGGTGCTTGAGCATCACCTGGTCGGCCGGCTCGTCGAGAACCACGGCAAGCTGGCCCATCATGTCCAGAGCCGCGGAATGGTCACCCTTGCGCTCGTACAGCTTCGTCAGCGCCTGCAGGCTGAAGATATCCTGTTCGTTGAGATTGAGCGCGTTCAGGTAACTATCGATGGCCTGCTCGACGTCGTCCTTGTGGGCGGCGTACAGCTGGCCGAGCTCACGGAAGATGCGAGCCCGCTCCTCGGCGTCCGAGGTCGCGTTCGCATGACGGTCGTAAGTCCGCACCAGGTCGTCCCAGCACTGCATCGTTCGGTAGAGCTGCTCGAGCTGACACAGCGCGTCGTCGTGCAGCGGATCGAGATCCAAGACCTGCTCGAGGCGCTGTGCGGCGTTCTCGGGCTTGCGGAACTCCTGCTCCCACATCTGAGCGAGACGCAGGAGAATCTCGATTCGCTCACGCTCGGTCGAAACGACCTCGTACTCCCGGTCGAGAATGCCAATCAGATCCTGATGGCGCCCCTCTTGCGAGTACAAGCGCTCCAAACCTCGAAGTGCACTGAGGTGTGAGGGCGACAGCTCGGCCGCTTTTTCGTAGTTCTCGATAGCCGCCTTCGGGTCGTTGAAACGCTCCTCGTAGGCTTCGGCGACCTGCAGCAGCGCCGACACGACCATGTCTGTGTCCTCGACGGCCTCTGCCTTGCGCTCGAGGATGTTCAGCAGCTTGTTGGAGCGGCCGTCTTCTCGATAGATGCGCTCCAGCGCCTCCAACGCACCAACGTGACTCCCTTGCAAGTGCAGCGCCCGGCGGTAGTAGTCCTCCGCCTCTTGCCGCATCGCGAAGCGGTCGTCCGCCAGGTCGCCCATGCGAACGTACGTGTTGGCCTTGACCTCGTCGTCGCTCGTGAGCTCCACGAGCTTCGCAAGCGCCTGCGCGAGCTTGTCCCACTGCTGGGTGGTCTCGTACAGGTCGCCGAGCTGCCACCAAGCCTTGGCATTACCCGGATCGAGCGCTCGGATTTGCTCGTAGTACGGAATCGCGTACTCGGGATGCCCAAGATCCTGCCCGTACCATTTCGCGCAGCAGAGACAGATCGCGATCTGGGTGTCGGGCTCGTGACCCTCTTGCAATACCTGATTGGCCGAAGTCAGCAGCTCGTTCCACTTCTCGTTCGCCGCGGTAACCCGCTCGAGGTCGACGGCGGTGTTCTTGTTCGCGAAGTCCTCGGTCCAAGCGATGTAAAGCGTGTGGTACGCCTGCTCGCCGTTGTCGAGTTGCTCCTCGTAAATCCTCGCGGCCGCACGCAGCAGCTCGATGCGCTCGTCGCGGTCTTCCGTCGCTTCGATTCGATTGACGTAGAGGTCGATGAGGTCGTCCCAGCGCTCCGCTTCCTTGTGCAGTGCCTGCAACTCCGAGAACGCGTATTCGTGCATTGGATCGACATCGAGGATGCGACCGAATGCGCCTGCTGCGCCGTCCTTATTGCCCACCTCGCTCTCCCAGAGCTCGGTGACCGAGATGAGCTGGCGAATCTTCTCCTGCGGATCGACGAACGCCTGGGCCCGTTGCTCCATGACGTCGATCGCGTGCTCCCATTCATCTTGCTCACGATGGATGAGCTCGAGCGAGTCCAGCGCCTCGAAAAACGCGGGATCAACGGTCAGAACGTTGCGATAGGCCTCGATCGCATCGCCCGGCTGATCGATCTCGTTTGCGTAGATGTGGCCGAGCTGCATGTAGACCGTGACCAGGTCGGCGTCCTCGAGGGTCGCCGCACCGACGTCGATGATTCGGTGAAGGGTGCCGGCGCGCTCTCGCGACTGACCGCCCTCGCGGTGAATCTCGGCGATGCTGAACAGCGCGTACGTGTTGCCCGGGTCGATGTCGAGCACGCGCTCCCAGTTCTCGATCGCGTTCCGCTCCCGCCCCAGCTTCTCGTGCCAAACCCTGGCGAGGTCCGAGTAGACCTGCACGCGGAACGTATCGTCGTCTACGACTGTTGCCTCGCGCTCGAGCACGTCGACCAGGTCGCGCCAGTTGCCCTGCGACGCGTAGATGTCTCCGAGCGCGTTGAGCGCCTCAGGGTCCTCCCCTCGAAGGTCGAGGACTCGCTGCCACATGCCGATGGCCTTCTCCGGATCGCGAAGCCGGTTCGAAGACAGCTTGGCCATACGCGCAAAGACGTCGGCCTGCTGGGAGTCGCCGAGGGCAATGCTCAGTTCCTTTTCGAAGCTCGCAAAGAGCTCCGGCCAACGCTCGAGGTTGGCGTAGATGCCCTGCAACGCCTGAATCGTCTCGGCGTGCTCAGAGTCGTGATCGCTGAGCAGTTTGTTGAACACCTCGATGGCGTCTTCGGTGCATCCGAGCCGATGCTCGAGTAGCACGCCCAGGCGGTAGTGAAGGTCGATCAGCTCAGAACCGTTGTTGGAGCCTCCGATACGCTTTCGGAGCACCTGTGAGAGCGCACCATGTGCCCCGTGCTCGGTGTAGATGCGGTCCAGGGCTTCGAGCGCGTTCTCGTCGTGGTCGTCGACGCCGAGGACAAATCGATAGGTCTCCTCGGCGCGCTCCAGATCGTGGAGTTGCTCCTCGTACACCTTGGCAAGGCGCCGTCCAAGCTCCGCCTTGCTGAGCGGGTCACCGGTGTGCTGAATGCCGTTCGCGTAGGTGGTAGCCAGTTGAGTCCAGCCGTCGACGATCGCCGAAAGGCGTTCCGCCTCGCCGAGCGAATGATCGTGGCTCGGGTCCTCGAGCAACGCCTTCTGCATCCACAGGAAGGCGCGGCGATGATCGTCGGCCTTGTCTTCCGCGATCTCGGCCAGGCGGTGCATCATGACGACGCGTTCGATCGGGTCGCTCTGATGCTCGACCTGAACCTCCTGCACACTGAGCAGCTGACCCCAGTTGCCCTGCATACGGTAAAGCGGCTCGAGCACTTCCCCTATCTCCAAGGGCTGCACGCCGCTCGAGAACAGGCCTTCGAGCGCGGACACTGCCGGCGAGAACTCGGGCGCCGCCGCAATGATCTCGCGATACTGGGCGATGGCCGAATCCATGTTCCCGAGCTGGTTCTGAAAAACCTGCCCCGTCCGGAATTGGAGGTTCAGGACGTCCTCGGGCGTCGTGGCAATCGCGGCTTCCATCTGAAGCGTCGCGGCCAGGTCATCCCAGCGCTCGGTCTGCTCGTAGAGCCGGTCGAGAGCCTCGATCGCGGCGACATCCGTCGAATCCACATCGACGACGAACTGGTAGCGTGAAATGGCAGCGTCGACATCGTCGAGTTGAACCTCGTTGATCACCGCGGAACGCTTGGCGAGGTGCACGATATCTTCCGGAGATTCCTCACGCATTCTCTGCACTTCCGCGTCATACCGCGAAGCCGCTTCATGCCAGCTGCCCGTCTGCTCGGCGAGACGTTCGAGCGACGACAGCGTCAGCTCGTTGCGCGCATCGAGTGGAAGCGCCCGAACGAACGCACTGAAGGCCGAAGGCGGATCCTCGAGCTGAATCTCATAAATCTCGGCGAGCTGCTGGAGCATCTCCACCCTCTCGGCCGAATCCTCGGTGAACCGAATCTGCACTTCGCGCACCTCGGTCAGCTTTCGATACTCGCCCGCCCCGAGGTAGACCTGCTCGAGCGCCTCGGCCGCAGCCAAGGGCTCCACGGCGTCGCTGGTCATCGCGGTCAGCGCATCGAGGGTCTTCTGGTGCCCAGGTGCCTCCGCCAAAATGTCTCGATAAATCTCGATCGCCTGGGTTGGGTCCTCGAGATGTTGGCGCCAGAGCCCACCGATTCGAAAGCGAAGCTCGATGCGCGCATCCTCTTCAGTCACCAGCTCCGACTGGCGCTCCAGCACCTGTAAGAGATCACGCCACTGTGCGGTGGTCTCGAACAGCCCGTCCAAGTGGCCAAGTGCGGGCAGATCGTCGGGGTCGATCTCGAGAACGCGCTGGTACACGTCGATCGCCTTGTCCGAATCGTCGAGCTGCGTTTCGTACACCCGGCCCATTGCCGTGAAGAGCTCCTTGCGAGCGTCGGCGTCTGTGACGACCTCCGCTTTACGCTCGTAGGTTTCGAGCAGCGCCGACCACTTGCCAAGCTGCGTCTGCAGCTCGATCAATCGGTCGAGCGACTCGACATCGCCCGGATCGATCTCGAGTACCTGTTGATGCACTGCGATCGCGTCGGAAGGCTTGTCGAGAATGTCCTCGTAGATCGCGGCTGCCTTGACGAGCTGCTCGCGTTGATCGGTCGGCGAAGGCACCATTCGCGCCTTGCGGCGGTAGATGCCGGCGAGGTCTTCGTACCGCTCGGCCTGCTGGAACAAGCGCTCCAACGCATCGGCCGACTGGTGATGCTCCTCGTCGAGCTCGAGGACCCGCTGGTAGTGGTCGACGGCACGGTCGAGCTGACCGAGGTCGTCCTCCCGGATCTCAGCGGCACGAAGCAGCAGCCCGATGGCGAGCTGCGGGTCGTCCAAAGCCGCCACGACCTGCTCGTACACGCTGGCCAGCGCGTCCGACCCGCCCACGGCGGCGCTGAGGCGCTCGAGCTCCTCTTTCGACTTGGGGTGTCCCGGGTCTTCCCGGAACGCCCGTGCGTAGCTCTCAAACGCGCCGTGCAGGTCACTCAAAGAGAACTCCTGCAGCTTGGCAATCTCGTTGAAGAGCTCGAGGCGCCGCTCGGGCGCCGTCGCGTGGCTCGCTTGAATCTCGTACACGTCGACGAGCCGAGCCGATGCCCCGCCGTCTTGGTAGATCGGTTCTAGAATGTCGGCGACTGCCGCTTGATGCTCCGGCGATTCGAGCAGACGCTCGAGGGCGCCGAGCGCGGCCGGATTGCTTGCGTCGTTCGCGAGTACGTCACGGTAGATCTCGATAGCCGCCTCGGTCGAGCCCATGCGCTCTTCCCGAATCTCCGCGAGGCGAAGAAGGAGCACCGTTTGCTCGTGCGGGTCGTCATTCATCGACAACTGACGCTCGACGTTGTCGATGAGATCGCTCCACAGACCCTGCCTGGCGAGGAGCTCGTCGAGCGCGCTCAACGCGCCGAGGTTCGTCGGGTCGAGCTCGAGAATCTCGTTCTGGATCGCAATCGCCTGATCGGCTTGGTCCAGTAGCTCGGCATGCGTGCGCGCCATCTCAGCAAGGACGCCGACTTTGTCATGCGGATCCGAATGCGCTTCGACGCGAGCACGAAGAACGCCAACGAGCTCGGGCCACCGTTGTTCACCGCGGTAGAGCGCGTCGAGCGCGCCGAGTACCTCAAAATCGCCGGGCTCGCCCTCCAGCACCTTTCGGTACGCCGAGACGGCGGTTTCCGTATTCTGAAGCTGCGCTTCGTGGATTTGTGCGGTCTTGATCCAAAGGGATCGGCTCAGCGAAGTGTCATCCACGTTCGCAGCGAGATCACCGGTGAGATCGGCAACGGCCTCGAAGAGCTCGTGCTCGCTCGCAAGCATCTCGAGACGCTGCAAGGTACCCGTGTCCGATGGCATTTCACGGAAGGCCTCGCACAACGAAACAAAGCCCCGCTCGGTGTCACCGATGTGCTGAAAGTATGTGTCGGCGACACGGGTGAGGAGTTGAAGCTTCTGTCGCGGCCCCTCGCTGAAACGGTGCTGCACTCGAAGCGCGTTGACGTAGGCGCCCCAGTCCTCGCTCATCTCGTAGAGTGGCTCGAGAACCTGCGAAGCCTCCGCCGCGACCGTATCGTCGTCGAGAAGCTGCTCGAGCTGGGACTTCGCCCCGTCGTGCTCTGCGATGAGCAACAACACCTCGCGGTAGAGCTCCACCGCGCGGGGCTTGTCTTGCATCTGCGATTCACAGACGCGGCCCAGCCTGAACTTGAGTGCTGCAAGCTCTTCATGGCTTTCGGGGCCGGCCTCGATGCGACGCTCGAGAAGCTGTCCAAGCTGGTGCCAACGCGCTTCGCTCTCGTAGAGTTGTTCGAGGTCTCGGCAGGCGTCGAGCTGCTCGACCCCGTACTCGTCGATGATGCCTTCGAAGGCTTCGATCGCCTTGTCGGTGTCATTCAGCGCATCGGCGAAGAGCTGAGCGCGTCGATAAGCGATTTCAAGACGAGCCTCCGGGTCTTGCTCCAACTCGATCCGCCGGGCGTAGACGTCCAGTAGCTCGCGGAAACGCTCGGTTCGGACATACAGGTCCCCCAACGCGCTAATCGCGCCGAGGTTGTCGCTCTCGAGCTCGTAAACGAGCCGGTACTGCTCTATCGCGTCGTCGATGCGATCGAGCTGCGCCAACGTCTGGCCGTAGCTCAGACGAATCGGAACGGCCTGGTGCGGATCACCGACCCCTTCGATCGCCGACTCAAAGCCGGATACCAGGCGGTCCCAGCCGCTCAGCTCCTCGGCCAGTCGCTCGACGTCTACGCGGACCTCGTCGTGGGTCGGTGCCAGCGAGAACGCCTCCAAGTAGCGCTCGAACGCCACCTCGGGCTGCCTCAGGCGCTCCTCGAATACGTGGCCGATCTTTCCAAGTAGCTCGACCTTCGAACCGTCATCGGCGGCATGCGCAAAGCGCACCTCGAGAACCGATACCAACTTGCGAGCGTCATGCGCTTCTTCGTAAATCGGTGTGAGTGCTTCGGCCGCCTGCACATTGTCAGGATCCGCGCCGAGGATCTTCTCGTACACGCGGGCCGCTCGATCGGGCTTGCCCTTCTTATCTTCCCAAAGGCGCGCGGCTCTGAAGAGCAGCGGGATACGGTCCTCGGGCCCGGTGTCCTGGGCTTCAGCTTGGCGTTCGACGATGCGAATCAGCTCGTCCCACTTCTCGTTTGCAGCGTAGAACGTCTCGAGCTCGTCCCATGCGCCCAGCGAAACATAGCGACGCTTGAGTTGCTCCTGCGCTCGTCGATCGGACGGATCGAGCTCGAGCAGCTTCTTGAAGGCACCGATGGCGCCTTCGTCGTTGCCGATCTTGTCGGCATAGATCATTCCGAGCTTCTGAAGCTGCTGCTTCATCGAGGCTACGTCGGTGTCACCGGCAACCAAGGTTTCCAGGACCTCCGCCAGCGGCTCCCACTCGCGGGCGCGCTCGTAGAGCTGCGCGAGATTGTTTAGGGCGTTCGGGTTCTCGGAATCGCCCTCGAGGACCTTTTGCCAAAGCTCGATACACACATCGGGCTTGCGCAGTCGCTGCGTGGCGAGCTCGGCCATCTCGCTGTAGCGCATCAGCTGCTCGTCTTCTGGAAGAAGATCAACCTCGCGCTGCATGGTGCGAATGAGCTTCTCCCAGTCGCGGCGCTTCTCGTACATCTGCTTGAGACGCTCGATCGCGTCGACGTCCTGGGCGTCGTGCTCGAGCAACTGTTCGTAGCACTTGATCGCTTCTGCCTGGTTGCTCGATCGCTCTAAATAGAGCGCCCCGGCCTGGCGGAACAACTCCACCTTCTGCGCCGGCGATTGGAGCAGCTCGGTCTTTTTCAGGATGGAACGGATCATGTCCGACCATCGCTTCTGCTGCTCGAATTTCGCGATCGCGTCGTCGAGCTTTTCGAGCTCGGCCGTCTCGTCC
The DNA here is from genome assembly GCA_965369435.1 of uncultured bacterium. Taxonomy (GTDB): domain Bacteria; phylum Myxococcota_A; class Polyangia; order Polyangiales; family Houyiibacteriaceae; genus SG8-38. Next base: position 10,900 of record CBDURI010000007.1, on the reverse strand, counting down.
GCCGTTAGCTTGCGAACCTCATCCCCCGATTGTTCTTCCGACATCTTGCCTCAGCCCCCCTACGGCGATTCGGTTCTCAGATCTGCGAGACGGTCTCGCGCAGCCTTGACGTAATGTTCCGGCGCATCTGCCCCCGCCATCATCACGTACTTATCGAGGTAGCGCTTGGCCTCCTCGTCGTTGCCCTGGAGCGCGTACGTCCAGCCGAGCGAAAACAGCGCGTCGCTCATGCCCGGCACCATTCCGAGTGCAACCTGGAACTCGGCGATGGCTTCGTCGAACTTCCGCTGCTGCTGATACACGGTACCCAACAGGTGGTGAATGTTCGCTTCCTCTTCGGTCCCAGGCATCGCCACCACGAGCGCTTCCTTCAGCACTTGTGCGGCCTGCTCCGGGTATCGGAGATCTGCGTACAGGCGACCGAGCGCCGAGTACGACGGCAGGAACCGCGGGCCGGTCTTGATCGCCTCGGTGTACTGGTGCAACGCGTTCTGCGGGTCTTCGAGCTCCTCGCTGCAACGTCCAAGCTTGAAGTGCGCCTTGAACAGCGATGGGTCGATCTCGAGTGCTTTGGCGAACGCCGTCTGGGCGCCCTTCCAGTCTTCGAGCTCTATGAGCACCGTGCCGAGCTTCTCGTGGTAGCCCGCCATCTCGGGGTTCGCGACGATGGCGCGTTCGAGCGCCTCGCGCGCCGCGGAGAACGACCGCAGCTCGACCTGTACGATCGCCAGGTTGAAGTACGCCTGATGGTTCGTCGGATCGATCGCGCCGGCCTTCTGCAGGCTCTCGGCCGCCTCGTGGAACCGCTTCATCTGCGCGAGCTCAACCCCCGCATTCATCTCATTCATGGACTCGACCCGCGCGCGCGAACAATTTCCGCCCATCAGGACTAGACCCACCAAAACCACCCCGAACATCTGAGCACGCATGCTTGCCTCCTAAGCTTGGAAATTCACAAGCACTTCAATCCTACAGCATTTGTCGCGTAGCCAACAATAGTAAACACAGCTCTTTTTTCGGCTGTTTCGCCCTCTTTGGCCAATTTCAGGCCATCCCATTCGGCCTGAACGCGGGAGCAGGCCCAGCAAAGCAGGGATATCAGAGGATAATCTCGCTTTTCGGGCCGTAATCGGGAGGTCACTGGCCTGCGGCGTCGAGCAAGAACGGATAGTTCACGACCACCACGCCGCCCCCATCGGGCGCCGGGAAGGTCCAGCGTCGGACCGCTCGCACGATGCAGCTTTCGACCGCCTCGTTCCGCAGGCTCGAACTTCCAACCATGGCCGACTGCACCGAGCCTGTAGGCGAAATCACGAACTTCGTCGTCACGCGGCCTTGTAGATCCGGCCGTGAGTTGAGCTGCTGCTCGTAGCAGAACTTCACTTCGTTGATGTGGCGTCGCACCACGCGGCGAATGACTTCCTTCGATAGGGAGCCGCGCACCTCGGCGCCGCCGCTGCGAACCTGAGGGACGCCCGCCGACCGGCCCCGGAACCCGCCGACGCCACGGCCGTAGCCGCCCTCGCCCGCGCCCCGGCCGCCACCGCGACCGATCGTACCGAAGTTGCCCATGCCGATGGTGCCTTGCCCCAGGCCGCCGCCACCGCGACCAGTGCCGCGCAGCCCGAGACCACCAAAGCCGAAGTTCTGGCCGATGTCGTTGCCTGTCATCGCGCCAAGTGCGCTGGTGGCATCATTGCCAAGCGCGAAGTCTGCTCCGTACGGCGACGTGGGCGCGTTGAATGAGCCCATCATGGACTTCAACGTGCCGATGATACCCGTGTTGGCAGCCTCGTCCTCGGCCTGCTCGCGAGCCATGACCGGATCGGGATTGTCTTCCGGCCCCTTGATGCCGTACTTGTTGCGGTTCTTCTCCGAGCTCTCGTCGCCCATCTGGCCTTGCTCGCCTTCGTGCGCCTTGCCCGTGCCGCCACCCGACGAGTCGGAGCCGTTGAGCCACTCGGGCTCCGGCTCCTCGAGCTCTTCGGGCTCCATGAGGAATTGGATCAAACGGGAGTCGGTGCTCAGCAAGTCCGACGACAAGCCCCGCGGACGCGGTGGCTGGAAGTAGAACATCGTCAGGACGAGGCTCGCGAAGAGCGCCGCTCCAGCGACGTAGATCATTGGACGCACGTCAATCTTGGCGTGGCCCGCGGCCTTCTTGCCGGCCTTCACGTCTTTGACGATGAACGTGAAATCGCGATGCTTCATGCGAACCGACCCCCCTTCGGGAATCGGGAACTCCATGGCGCCGGCGATGGTCGAGCTCGGCCGGAAATCTCCTTGGCCGCGCATCAAATCAAACGAGCGCGTCTGATCACCGATCGTCGCCTCGCCCTTCGCGCCTTCGGGAACGATGGCTGCCACCCCTGCGCCCTGCGCAATGCAAAGTGGCATCCGGTCGACGCCGATCGCGTCGTGACCGAGCACGTAGTCGACGTCATCACCGTTTGGCTCACCGACATAGTAGTCGCGAGGCGGTGTCAGGTAGTCGACGTTGAGGACGTTTCGATCGCCCCATATGACCGACACCTCGATCGCGCGCTCGTTTGTCTCGATCTCGTGTGCCGGAAGCGCGGCCGTCGTCGCCACGAGACCGTACTCGGGGCCTTCCTCCGCGCTAGCGTTTGCAAAAGGCGTCCGCGACGCCCGCCTGGCGCCTGCCGCGAACGGATTGAACTTGGGCCCCGACTCGTCTTCCTTCTCGGGGGCCTGTGCTACAGCCTTGGCCCGCGGCTCCGACTCTTCGTCGAGCATCGCGGTCATTGCACGTTCGTCTACGACAGGCGTTGAGCGGCCCACGCCCGCAGCCATCGCCACCGGCGGGCTCGATGCGACCGCCACCGTCCCAGTGATGATGTCGAGATGCAGCCGCTTGTTTCCGACCTGCACTTGGTCACCAGTCTGCAGTTTCCGCTTGTTGATCTTTTCGCCGTTGACCAGCGTTCCCGATGCGGAACCGAGGTCGATGATGAACACCTCCCCTGGTGCAGTCACCTCGATCACCGCATGCATGCGGCTGACCTTTTCGTCATCGAGGTGAATGTCGCTCGCCTGCAGACGACCGATCTTGATAATCTCTTGGCTCAGCGTTTCAGTGCTGAGCAACACGTCCCCGTCGTAGACAGAAAACGCGACCGACGTATTGTGGCTCGACTCACTCACCCGGATCCCCCATTACAAATCTTCCACAGATTTCAGCATCTCGGGAATAAAATGCTCTCGAATCTGAATCAGGGACGCTCGGCGCCCGCGGCGACGCACGATCAATTGCTCGCCATCGGGCCGCACGAGGTCGCCAGTCACCAGGTCATCTTCGAAGTCGTAGGTCGTAGACGCCGCTGGCCCATCCTGCGCCTCAACCCCGGTCGCCCAGATCGTAGGCATCGCAATTAACGCACTGAAAACAAGAACTTGTGAGATGAACTTCGAAATCGCTTTTTCCATGATTCGTCCTTAACCCGTGACCTGCATCGCCTCGACCGAGATGTCGATGTTCTGGATGCGGCCGGGCCGACACTTGGGTGCGCCCCGCTTCTTGCTCGACTTTTGAGCGCAACGATTACTCACATCCTGCACGCTCGAACGGAATTCGGTTTGCTTGCCGGCGCGCTTCAGGAACTCGCTGAAGTAGCCCTTGGCCTTCTTGAGATCGTTGACGGAGCCCGACATGTAGTCCTGGTAGAGCACGCCGAGGTTGAAGAACGCCTCGGCACGCTGGGCGTCGAGCTGCTTGGCGCGCTCGTACTGCGTCTCCGCCTCCGGGAAGCGCTCGAGGCCCCGAAGGGCGGTGCCGAGCCCGATGATCGCGTCGTAGTTGCTCGGGTCGAGCTCGACGGCACGCGCGAAGGCCTTCCGGCCATCCTCGTAGCCGCGGAACGAGATCGTGACCTCGCCGAAATTCATCTGGGCCTCGAAAAGATCCGGATCGAGCGTGATAGCTCTCTGGAAGAATCGAAGCGCCGAGATCACATCGCCCTTGTAAACCTTGATCAAGCCCCAGGTGTTGTAGATGGGCGCGTAGTCCGCATCGAGCATCTGCGCCTGTCGGCACACGACCTCCGCGAGGTCGAGCTCCGACGCATTACCCTTGCGCCCACGGTCGTAATGCAGGAGAGCCATCTGGTTGAAGGCCGACAAGTAGTCGGACTCGATCGCCAGCGCCCGTCGCAGGTTCTTGAGCGCCTCTTCGTTTTGCCCCTGCGACCGCTGCACGATCGCAAGGTTCGTGTAGCCCGAGGTGCACTGCGGATCGTCCTTGATCGAGCGCTCGAATGCAGACCTCGCCTGAGCGGTACGGCCGGCCTGCAAATCGCGAAGCCCCAGGCCTACGCGCGCCTTGCAGAACCTCGAATCGACCTTGAGGGCCTCGTCGTAGTGCTTGTACGCGCCGTCATCACCGCAGCGCGATAGCGCAAGGCCCGCCATGTAGTGCGCCTCCGCAAAGTGTCCGCTCTGCGCATCAGCTGCACGCTCGAATGACTTCTCCGACGCACTGCACTTGGCCGAGGTCCAGCCGGACTTTTCGTTGCTCTCGAACTCGTCGAGGGCCGACTCCCACTTGCCATGCGCCTTCCTGCTGACGGCGTTGCCGTCTGCGGTCGTAATCGCTTCGCCCCCTGTCGTTCGCGCAACATCTGCGGACGGTGTGGTTCCCTTGGTCGAGCTCGTGCTCTCTCCTCCGCAACCCACGGCGAGCGCGATGGCAATGAACGCTACTTGATGATGTGTTCGCATCACGGCTCCTCCCTGTTGGCAAGCGCATCTTTGGTATTCAGCCTCTGCTGATTGATCGCGCCGAGGTCCACGGCCCCCGGGTCGCCAACCGTCGCCTTGACGTAGTTGGGCTCTCCTCGAAGCTCCGCTGCGACGGGGTACTTCCGCGGGTTGAGCCCGTTGAGCTCCCGCTCACACGTGCGCGACCACTCGTTGAACCAGCGAACCTGCGTGGCGGTCTTCAGGCAGAACTCGAACTTGTCGATGGCCTGGCGCTGCAGCGGCTCGGAGACGTCATCAAGAGCGCCAACATAGATGTCGAACAGCCCTGGGTCCTTTTCGATTTCCCGGGGAATCGGCGCGTCGCGGAACTCATCTACGAAGCTCCGGTACATCTCACCGCTCCGGGAAGCCGCCGCGATCTGCCACGGCGCCGACTTCATCTGGATCCCGTCCACGTCGACCGTCATCTTGGCCACTTTGGCGTAGCCGGCCTCGGCGGTCCGAAGCACAGCTTGCTTGCGCTTGACCCATTTCTTGAACTCCGTGTCGGACCACTTCTTTACGCGAGCCATGCTCTTGCCCCCGCGATACTGCGGGAACGCGACCTTCTCGAAGTCGGCGAACTTGTATTCCGAAAGGTAGAACTGTGACTCCGCGGCGCTGTCGAGCGCCTTGCGAATGTACAGCACCTTGTTGTCCTTCGACGTGTTCTTGAGCGCGCGAATTCGTTTGGGCGCCCCCGCGGTCCAACCTTTGACGGCGGCCTGGAAGTACTTCCTGGCATCGCCCTTCTTGTTGAGTTCCCAGAACGCCCGGCCGATGGCCGTATTCGCCTGGATCAGCTGGTGAGGCATGCCGACCTTGCCGTACTTCTTCAGGTAGTCGCGATAGTGCGAGATCACCTGGAACCACCGCTTCTGGCGCTGGTAGATCGAGCCGATCGAGAACATGACCTGAGAAGTCTGGCGCGGAAGCTTGCGCCTGTAGTTTCGCGCGAACAGGTCCGAGTCCTCCATGGCTGCCTTGTCGTCGCCAAGACCAATCCGGAAGAAGGTCGCCTGCTCCAAGCCTTCGATGGCATTCGGACACACATCGTTGCGCTTGTCCTCCGCACTGCATCGCTTGCCGTCCTCCCCAGGGAACTTCCGCGCGAACTGCTCGTAGTATTTGGCCGCCTGCTCATAGTACGCGAGTGCCTGGAAGTTCTGGCCAATCAGGTAGACCGCCTTCTTGGAGAGCTTGCTCTCTGGGTACCGCTCGATGAGCACGGTGCGCACCTGAATGGCGCGGCCGAGCAAATGCGCCGCCTCGAAGTTGATCGCGGCGTTGTACAGCATTTCGTCCATCTCGCCGCACTCCTCGTGGCGGCGGAAGATGCGGACGTACGTCGCAGCAGCCTTCTTGAACTGCTGGGTCTTTTGATAGGTTTCCGCTTCCTTGCGGCGAACCTGGCACTGTAAGTTGCCGAGAGTCCCGCATAGGTCCGGGTTCTCGTCGGCCAGTTGGTCGGTCCCGCAGAACGACGCCGACATCGGGTCGATCGCCGCGCCGAGCTCCTGAATGCAAGCGACCCGCGGCTGCGCGAGCTGGGTGCCGAGCACGTTGAGGCAGTCCAGATAGAGGTTCGCGGCGTACTCGGCGAGCTCGCTGTCCTTGTGATTGAACGCGATGTCCCGGAACAGCACGGCGGCCTCTTCGAAGCGATTGGCCTCGTAATAGATGCGGGCGCGGCGATACTTGATCGTCGACATGTCTTCCGCCTTATCGACGTAACACACGTACCGATTGAACGCCTCGAGCATGCCCTCCTGAAGCGGCGTGAGTTTCTTTGGGGCAAATTTGTTCTTCGGCGCGGCTTTCGCGTTCTTCAGCGCCCTCTGGTCGCTCTTGCTGACGAACTTCGTCTCGGTCTCGCGCGGCACATACTGCTGCTGGTACAGGTTGTTGTAACAAAGCACCGCGGCGTACGCGGCGTCGCTCGTGAACTCGCCCTGCGAGTCTTGCTCGACGACACGGTCGAACGCAGGTCCACACTGGCCCCACTCTTCCATCTTCCACAGGAGCTCGGCGTAGAAGTACGAAAGCTTGTACTTGGTCGGCCAGTCGCGCTTGTCGATATTCGCGAACTTCATCTGCTCCATGTCGGGGAACTCTTTGAGCAGCGTCCTGTAGAGCACGGCAGCCTGCGACATGGTCCTCTTGCTCTTGGTACCGGGAGAGGAATCGGTGCCAACCGCCTCTCGATGCCAAGAAGTCCCGAGCCAGAGCATCGTGGTGGCCGTCTCCACCTTGCACTCTTCGACCTTGGCCGGGGGCTTCCCGCCCTTCTTGTAAGTTCGATAGACGTCGACGAGGCGCTTGAGCTCGATGATTTGGTCCTGCTTGGGGCGCGACGAGATCACCGCGGCGGTGACCTTGGTCTGCCAATCGCAAAGCGAGTTGCTGCGTGGCGAGTCAGCCATGAGCTTGTGGTACACGGCGATCGCCTGTGGCCACTGACCCGTGTCGTAATAGAGCTGGGCGAGATTCTCGAGCATCTCGTGAGCTTCGGCGTCGTTCTTGGCGTACCGCCGGAAGAACGCGAGAGCCTTCCCTGGGGAGCCGTAGTGCGAATACGGCAGCACGAGCTCCTTGCGGGCCTGTCGCGCAAGATTCTTCGCGTCGTTGGCGTACTTGTTCTTGCGAGCGAACTCGAGAATGTCGACGAAGCCCTGCAGTGACTGCCGGTAGCGCTCGCGATTGTATTCGACCCAAGCGATCTTGTAGAGCGCGTACCCGTACACCGAGTTTCGCTTCGGTGGGAACTCGATGACCTTGCGGTAGAACTTCGCAGCAGTATCCATATCGCTGTCGTTGAAGTAGAACTCCGCAAACGATAGATACGCGTTTGGCACGAAGCGGCTTCTTGGATAGTCCTTGATCAATCGCCGGTAGACCGAACGCGCCTTGTCGAACTGGTCGAGCTCCTGGAGCGCGAAAGCCAGCGAGAACAGGACCTCGTCCATCCGCTTGAAGTTCGGATGGTCACGCACGAGGGTCGCGTAAGTGCGAATGCTGTCCTCGCGAATTTTGTCTAGGTCGCGCTTGGCTGCTTTTTGGCCGTCACGCGCCTGCTTGCATCGGGCCTTGTCGTGGTCCCGGGTGCACGCCTCGTAGATCGGGTCGTCGAAGGAGCGAACCTTGGCGTTCTTGGCGATCTGCATCTCGAACTGCGTCTCGGCGAGACGCAGCAGGATCTCGGGCCGTCGTGGGTCATCGTCGGCGCTGTTCTTGACGAGCCGCTGAAGGATGGAGATCTCCCGCTCGAGCAGGTTCTCTGCCCTTGCCCGTGTCTGCTCCCGCCCCAGCCGCGTGCTCAGATCGATTTGGAGCGAAGGGCCCGTCGGGCCTTGATTCTTCGCCTTCTTCGGCACCGTCGCCTTCATGCGCGAGATCGGTGCGTTGCCGCCCTCTTTCGCTACTTCCTTCCGCGCACCCGCCGGACACGCCACGATCGCTCGCGCCGTGCTCTCCGGAATGCACATCGGGGCTGTGCTCATCGGCGCTTGCTCCGCTGCCGCCTCGCCCCCCATTACCACGGCGACCAGCCCGCAAAGGAGGCTCGCTGCGTACTTCAATTTTGTTAGCGCGTGCATAGGTTAGTCACCTGTTGTCGATAGAACCCGAGCTCATCTCGCCACCACTCCCCATTGAACGGCCAGAGCTGATGTTCCTCGTCCACGTTCACGTCGCCGCCTTTGGACTTCTTGGCGAGCGACATTTGCTGTTGGAGCTCCTGATCGATTTGACCGCGACGGAAGGTCGCGATCTCGAGCTCGACCGTGTCGACCTGATTGCTGAGGTCTCGAAGCTCACGAATCAACCGCTTGTAGCGGCCGCGCGCGAGGTCACCGGCCTGGTCGACCGCGAACGCCCTCGCGAGCGACACGTCTTCGAGAATTTGCCCGCCAACCGGCGAGCCCTGGAATTTCTCATCCGACTTCCCGAGACGCGCCTCTTCGGAGTCGAGGATCGCAACGTACTCGAGATGTTGAAGCACAGTGCGGTCGCTCAACGCGGACGCCACAATCGGACGCACGCGAGGCGAGAGGTCTGCCTGTCCGGCCCGAACTTTTTTCAGGAACTCGAAGAAATCGGCGTTGTCCTCGTGCTTTCGGAGCACCGCGTCGAGCTCCTGCTTCACCGGGTCATAGCGGTCGTGGTACTGCGCGACCGTGGCCTCGGCATTGTCGACCTGACAGTTCACGAAGAACGTCACCGCCTTCAGCACGAGCGCCTCGGGATAAAACGAATTCTCGAAGTAGGGCGAGTACAAGGTGTGCACGTTGCCGAGCGCGCGGGAGTACTCGTCGGCGAGGAAAAACGCCCATGACGACTCGAAAAGCGAATCAAGCCAGTACTCGCTAGCCTGCTCGACCCTCGTCCATGACTCGACCGATTGGCCTAGGAGCGTGCCGTCGATTTGGCCGCCCTTCCCCTGGTTCGCCGCGGTGTAGTAGACGCGGGCGAGAGAAATCCATGCGAGGTTGCGCATGCGGCCTTCATCCACGCCCTCGACGTCACCGGCATCGATGGCTTCGAGAATCGCCCGAAACGATGCGATGGCCGGGCGGGCCTTTCGCATGCGAATGAACGAGATGCCTTCGAAGAACTTCGCGTAGGCATACTGCTTGGATTTCGGGTCGACCTCCTGAAAGACATCGATCGCCTGACGGAACGATGCCTGCGAGTAGAGGTGGCGTCCCATTAGATAGAGAAGCTGGTTGTAGAGCTCTGGGTCTTTCTCTTTGAACTCCTCGAGCGCGCCGATGCCGTAGCGGCCGACCTTCTCGATGATCCCAGAGGACTCCGGAAGCTTCGAGGCCAACAACCCAAGCCATTCGAGCGTGTCGCCAAAGTTGCGATGTGCCGGCCCCTGCGCACTGATGTCATCGAACACCGTGAGCGCGGACTGGTAGTAACCCATCTGGTAGAGCGACTGGCCCAGCAGAAACTGCGCTCGCTGTCGATTCCCGCGGCCGTCTTTCGACTTGCCCGCCGAGACGCGGTCGAACCCCATCGAGGCTTCCTCGTACTTCTTGCTCTCGAAAGCGCTCAGCGCCGCCGCGAGTCGCTTCGACGGTTTGCCGAGCTTGGTGGGCGCGCGGCTCTGCCCGGTCTCGTCGAGACCAAAGCTCATGTCCTGTGCGCTGGCCGACATGGTCATCGCCAGGCCGCAGACCAACACAGGCGCCGCCAAAAAGCGGATCCCCTTCATAAAGCGCTCCTTCGTGCGGAAGCTCGGTTTTCCAAGTTCCCCTGATCCCCAAAATCGAACGAAACCAGCCCCTTCCGGTCCGCTCGCGTACCATCATAGAAAGCAGCCGAAGGGGTCGTCAAGGTATAGGGCCATTGAGCTTTTGACGGGCTGACTGCAATTGATACTGGTAACCTGTTCATCGACCTGACAAATTCAGTGTGAGACGCAGGCTTGCCCCGCGTCTCCCCCATCTGACCCCCGACGGCGGGGGAAGTTTGGGTCCGATCTCTTATTGCCGTTATGCTGTGGATGACCGGGGGGTTCTTAGGGGGACATGATGAGTAAGAAATTGCTTGAATTGATGGGGTTTGTAGCGATCTCGCTGCTCTGGCTGGCTGCGGCAGGCTGTGCGAACAGCGCCGTAGGCGATCCATGCGTGCCCGAGGCCGTGCCTGAAGGCGGGTTCTTGGCCTCGGAAACCTATTTGGAGACCAGCTCGGTCCAATGCGCAACACGGGTGTGCCTCGTCCGAGGACTGATGGGTGACCCGAACAACCTCCAGCCGGACTGCTCGAAAGACGTCGAAGGGGAGCCCTCGACGTGCGTCTCCGAAAACGAAGTCGAGCGCAGCGTCTACTGTTCCTGCCGATGCGGCGCGCCCGCGGAAAGCGGCCTCCCGACCTGCGGCTGCCCAGGCGGCTTCATCTGCGAAGAGGTCCTCGAGACCGGCGGCGACGGGCTGCGCGGAAGCTACTGCGTCCGCGACCCGCTCCTCGAAGTCGAGCAATAGAACAGCACTCGCCCGCCGAGCCGAGGCACTCGTCGCGACACTACTAGAGGAACGCGGTTTTCAGATCTGCGGACGCAATGTACGGGTCGGCCGACTAGAGCTCGACGTGATCGCAAGGCGCGGCTCGCTGATCGTCGTGTGCGAAGTGCGTT
>CBDURI010000006.1:0-23634 GCA_965369435.1 uncultured bacterium | reverse complement strand
CGCCAGGCGAAGAAGGGTTGGTCGTAGTGGGCCACTCGTGTGTTGCGGCCGTGGATGGCGACTTCTCGGAACTGGAAGATGACGGCGGCGGTGGGGGCGAAGATGTCTTGGCCGAGGATTCGCACCGAGAGCACCGGGCGATCGCTTTCCTCGAGGTCGAACAGCTTCGGGATGCCCGGTGCATCGAGCCCTTCGATGGGGACCCGGTGCACCTCGGCGACTTCGTTTGGGTTTGGCGTGAGGACGGCGTGGTTGCCCGCCCAGACCACGACGGGCGTGATACGGAAGCCGGAGCGTGTGGGATAGTCGTCGAGAAGCCCGAGCACGCGATCGGCGGCGCACGACAAACCGACCTCTTCGTCGAGCTCGCGCAGCGCGGCGCCCGCTGCATCTTCGCCATCGTCGATGCGGCCCCCGGGAAGGGCCCACTGCCCGCTGTGGTTGCGAAGGCTCGACACCCGGCGGGTGATGACGAAACAGGCATCGCCCGTTTCGTCGGCGACGACCGTCATGGCAACAGCAGCGGGGCGAAGAGACGGGTCGGGTTGGGTCGACCGTTCGTGCGCGGCGAGGTTCGCGATGATTTTCGCGCGTAGGCTTTCGTCGGCCCTAAGACTCACGGGGTCGGTATACTTCCGATTGGCGCGCTACGCATGGTGGGCCTGGTGGTCATTCCGTAAGTTGGGTCGTATCCTGCGTTCGATGCAGGTGATACCCGTACCGTGCTTGAGCGATAACTACGCCTACCTCGTCATCGAGAACGGCCGTGCCGCTGTCGTCGACCCTTCGCAGGGCGACCCCGTGTTGAGAGCGATCGATCAGGCCAAGGTGAAGCTCACCGAGATTTGGTTGACCCATCACCATTGGGATCACATCGGCGGTATCGAGGCGCTGATGGAGGAGTGTCCCATCGAGCATGTACGGGGGTCTCAGTACGACTCGGACCATGAGCGAATTCCACGGCAGACCGATGCGCTCTCAGATGGTGACACCTTCGAGTTCGGTGGCGAGACGGTCGACATCATGGAGATCCCGGGCCACACCCTCGGCGCGATCGCATTTGTCACCAGCGGCAATCTCTTCAGCGGGGACACGCTCTTCATTGCCGGGTGCGGCCGCGTCTTCGAAGGGACGATGGAAATGATGTCGAGATCGCTCGACAAGCTTCGCGCCCTGCCCCCGAACACCAAACTGTGGTGCGGCCACGAGTACACCGTCAACAACCTTCGATTCGCGAAGACGATCGAGCCCGGCAACGCTGAAGTCGAGCGTGCGCTTCAAGAGGCGGTCGCCACGCGCGAAGCAGGCCAGTTCACGGTCCCCGGGCAGCTCGATCGGGAGCTCGCGACCAACCCGTTTCTTCGCTTCGATGACCCGGCGGTCGCATCCGGGAGAGACCCCGTTGCGTCGTTCACAGCCATTCGCACTGCAAAGGACAGCTTCTAATCATGACCGATCCACGAACACCGAAGGCCAGTTGGACTCGGGACGAGCACGGCATCCCGCAGATCGTGGCGGACGACATCAACGGCCTGCACTGGGGGATGGGTTATTGCCACGCCATGGATCGCGGCATGCAGATGTTGATTATGCGGATCCTCGGGCAAGGCCGGGCGGCCGAGCTGCTCGATGGCAGTGACGAGATGGTCGAAGTCGACCGGTTCTTTCGACGCATGAATTGGAATGGCGGGGTCGCGGCCGAGGCTGAGAATCTCACGACGGAAGCCCGCGCTGCGTGTCAGTCGTACTGCGACGGAGCGAACGCGCGTTTTGCCGAATCCGTGCCTTGGGAGTTCAAGCTCGTAGGGGTCAAACCCGATGCCTGGACGGTCGGGGACAGTTTGTTGCTCTCGCGCATGACGGGCTTCCTCACTCTAGCCCAGTCGCAAGGCGAGGTAGAACGGCTCTTCGTCGAGATGATTCAGGCTGGCATCGGCGATGCGCACCTCGAAGCGCTCTTTCCGGGCTGCATGGCTGGGTTCGACCGCTCGATCCTGAGCGAGGTCGAGCTGGTGGAGCGGAACGTGCCCGAGGCGGTGAAGTGGCTAGTCGCCGCGCCACGGTTGATGGCATCGAACAACTGGTGCGTATCGGGTTCGCGGACGGCATCTGGCGCGGCGATGCTCTCCAATGATCCGCATCTCGAAACGAATCGGTTGCCGAACGTTTGGGTGGAGCAGAGCTTCGCGTGGCCTGGCGGTTACGCGATTCTCATGACGATGCCGGGCCTGCCCGCGCCGCTCGTGGGGCGCAACGAGCATCTGTCCTGGGGCGCAACCTACACCTTCATGGACGCGATCGACTCCTGGGTCGAACATCGCCGGGACGGGAAGTTCCGTCGTGGAGACACCTGGGTCGACTTCGATCAACGCGTCGAGACCATCAAGCGCAAGAAGGGCGAGCCGATCGTCGAGACTTTCTGGGAGAACCAGCACGGCGTGCTCGATGGAGACGCTACCGCCGAGGGGTACTCACTCGCAACGCGTTGGACCGGATCGACCGGTGGAGCGCAATCGATCAACAAGCTGCTCTCGATGTGGGATGCCCGCACCGTGTCCGAGGGCATGGGCGCCTTTCGCGAGGTCGAGTCCTCCTTCAACTGGATCTTTGCCGACAGCGCCGGTGACATCGGCTACCAGATGTCCGGCTTGATGCCGAGGCGCTCCGACGACTGGTCGGGTTTTGCACCCCGGGCCGGCTGGGAAGAGCGATTCGACTGGAAGGGCTTTGTCAATCCCGAAGAGCTACCGCAGGTCCACAACCCGGCAGACGGCATCATCGTGACCGCCAACGACGATCTCAACCACCTCGGTAGCGCGAACCCCATCAATGCGCCGATGGGCGATTACCGCGCGCGGCGTATCGCGCAGCTCTTGAAGGAGCGCGACGACCACGACGTGGACTCCTTCCGCGCGATCCAGATGGACACGTTCTCGATTCAGGCCGCCGAGTTTCTCGAAGTCCTCACGCCACTCCTGCGAACGGGTCCGATCGCCGATGCCCTCCGTGATTGGGATTGCCAGTACGACCTGCAGTCCATCGGCGCGACGGCATTCGAGCTCTTCTACACGGAGCTGCTCGTAGAAATGTTTGGTCCTGCATGCGGGGTTCCGGTCATCGAGCACCTGCGCAACGCGACAGGCACATTCATCGACTTCTACCAAAACTTCGATCGCGTCCTCGTCGCCGAGTCGTCCCCCTGGCTCGGTGAACGCACGCGAGACGAGGTCTGGAGCGCCGCCCTCGCGAGCGTCGCTGATCGCGTGCCCGAACCCTGGGGCAAACGAAATCACCTGACTCTCACCAATATGTTTTTCGGTGGGAAGCTCCCTCGCTTCCTCGGATTCGATCGGGGCCCGATCCCGATCCGCGGTGGCCGCGCGACCCCACATCAGGGGCAGATCTACCGCGCCGGGGAGCGGCTCACTTCGTTCACCCCGTCGCTCCGCCTCGTCGCCGACATGAGCGCCCCCGTCCTTCATACCGCCCTTTGCGGAGGTCCATCCGACCGCCGGTTTTCGAGGTGGTACACGAGCGGGGTCGATGGCTGGCTTGCCGGCAGGCTCAAGGTCCGAAAGCCACCGAAGTAGCTCGGGTTGCCGGCTTAGCCGCGCATTTTTTCGATCGAACGCTTCATGATCGACAGCGTCCATCCTCGCGGAAGGAGCTTCGAGAGGAGGCCCGCGGACATGCGGTCGGCGAACGTGGGAACCAGCGTAGGCTGTTTGCCGAGCGCCCGGAGCGCTCCGAGCGCCACGGGCTCGGGGCGGGTCAACGGAATGTAGAACGGCAAGTCCTTGTCGAGCGCTTGATCCTGAACCGGTTTGGTATCGGTCATGCCCGGACAGACCGCGAGGACATCGACGCCGGTGCCTTGGAGCTCCGACCACAATCCGGCCGCCAGGTTCAAGCCGTAGCCCTTCGTCGCGGCGTAGTGGCAGAAGTAGGGAGAACCGGACATTGCAGATGCCGACGATACGACGATGATCCCGCCACGCCCCTGCCGGGCCATCTTCTTCCCGATGATGTGCGTCAGCATGAGCGTGGCGCGGCAGTTCAAATCCAACGTTGCTAGGTGCGTTTCCAGCGAGATTTCGAAGAACGGATCGAGGATCGAGATGCCGGCATTATTGACGAGAAGACCGACCTCGTAGGCTTCGGCCCACTCCTGCGCCTTTGTCGCGAGGCCCGGCTCCGCGAGATCGTAGACGAGGGCTCGTGCATCGATGCCGTGCTCTACGTGAAGTGCTTCGGCGAGCGCCTTCGTTTCGTCCGCTTCTCGATCGACCAGCAGGAGGTCGAACCCATCGGCGGCGAGATACGTGGCGAACGCGCGCCCAATGCCGCGCGCAGCCCCCGTGACGAGTGCGTAGCCTCCATAGCGGGCGTGCAGCCCCAGCTTCACCGAGTCTCCCAAGTCGTTCTCCGTCAGGCCGTCATCAATCGACCCTTGGCACGAGTGCGGTCGTGAATCCAGAAGGCGAGCCAAACGGCGGCGAGCCCCGCGATGCCGCCGATGCCATAGAATGGGCCGAGCCACGTCGGCGCCCCGAACGTAAGATCATGAGCCGCAGCGGTCAGGGCTATCATGGTGCCTCGGGCAATTGCGACGGCGATGACCGACTCGCTGCGCACGCGCAAGTACACCAACACCCAAGAGGCGACGATGCACCAGGGAAGGGCGAGCGCCACGCTCCCCAAACCCGGGGCGCCGTATAGGTTTCCGATCGCCACGGACGGCGCGAGCCACAGCCACCACAGCAGCCCAATCTTGGTCGACCGCGACCAGAAGCCGCCGGACACTTCGCGGAAGTAGTACCCACGGAACGCGATCTCTTCACACAGCGCCGGGATGAGATTGAAAGTCAGCCCTGCCGGCATCCCCATGACGATCAGCATCAGCGGGTGCGGGGGCGGGCTCTCGGCGAGGTACTCGTCGAACTGTGCGAGTTGATCGGGCGGCACGGTCGAGCGCTTGGTCTCGATCAATTGGTCGACCGTCAGCACCGGTTCGAACCCGGCGCCCCAGGTGACGAGCATGCCTACGAACAGGACGGCGACTGGCAGTAGCCAGGCGATGCCCCACCATCGATTGATCGAAAACCGGAGGCCGAGGGGCTTCAGAATCGATTGTTTCAGCCACGGCCCCTGCGCGAGCAGGATCGCCACCAGTACGGGCACCGTGTACCAAAACGCAATGGCCCGGCCCGCTCCCCCGGACCATTCGATGCCGTTGAGCCACATGCCGGCGACCGGCGTCCAACTCCCGATCGCCATCAGGGCGAACGGCACCCAAATCAGCTGCGATTTGCTGATTTCCGGGCTCACCGAAAGCGTTTCCACGCGGCGAATTCGGCTTCCTGAAACGCCGCGTAGCGCTTCTGGAGCCGAATGAGCTCCCCGTAGACACGTGGCAGCTGCGACGCCAAGGCGAGCAACACGCGGCCGGTGGCCTCTGCGTCTCCCGCGGCGCGGTGCGCCTGCTCGAGCGGGATGCTCAGATGCTTCGCGACATCGCCGAGTCGTCGGCTTTTCAGATCTTTGAGGATTTCGCGGGCCCACACCAGGGGGTCCACCCAAACCACGTCCTCGCGCGCCGCGGGCGGCATGTCTCCTGGCGTCATCCCCTTCGGGGCGGCGCGCGCGATCTCGGCCAGCATGAACCCGCGGTCGAACGAGGCGTTGTACGCGACAGGGAGCGTGCCCTGCAGCAGCTCGAGCACGCTGGGCATGACCGTCGCAAAGTCCGGCGCGCCGACGAGCTCTTCGTCCGTGATACCGTGCACGGCCCGAGATTCCTCGGGCACCGGAATGCCGGGGTTGACCAACAGGCTCTCCCGGCTGGTTACTTGACCCTTGTCGAACCGCACGAGCCCGATTTCGATCACGCGGTCAGTTTCGGAGTCCCGGCCCGTCGTTTCGAAGTCGATGACCGTGAACGGGATGTCCTCCCACGAGGAACCTGGCTCAAACTCGTGGCACAGCCCTTCGACGTTTTGAATCGCATCTGCGATGAGGTCCGCAATGCCTGGATAGTGGCGCCCCGTTGGAAAGCACCCACACACATCGGTTCGTCCCCGCACGCACGGAAGATGCACTGCATGGCCGCCCCGGCGCAAGTCGTATAAAGGATAAACCGTGGCTTCGACGTATCGGACGCGCTTCGCCCCTTCGCCGACCGGCGAGATGCACCCCGGGCATGCGCGCACTGCCCTGGTGACCTGGCTGCAGGCTCGCAAACACGCCGGACAGATCGTGATGCGCATCGAGGACATCGATCGCCCCCGAGTGGTCCCTGGCTCCGCCGATGCGATCTGTCGCGACCACGAATGGCTCGGGCTCGATTGGGATGAGGGCCCGGTGTTCCAGTCGTCCCATGACGAGGCCTACGAGGGAGCGCTACATCGGCTCGAAGCCGCTGGGATGGTGTAC
The DNA here is from genome assembly GCA_965369435.1 of uncultured bacterium. Classification (GTDB taxonomy): domain Bacteria; phylum Myxococcota_A; class Polyangia; order Polyangiales; family Houyiibacteriaceae; genus SG8-38. The sequence goes on along the minus strand of CBDURI010000006.1, from coordinate 17,202 downwards.
CCATGCACTTGCTCTCGAAAGGATATCGCCGCGATCGCAAGCGCGCCCCATGGGGACGATGGCTTGCGTTACCCTGGAACCTGTCGCAGCGGCGTGACTCAACCGGGCAAGCCCCCGGCCTTGCGCTTCGTCTTCGAAGACCCCTCTCCGGGTTTCGAAGATGCGCTATGTGGCACCTATCCCGAAGGTCGGACGGGGGGCGATTTCGTGCTTCGTCGCGCGGATGGCATCTGGGCGTATCAGCTTGCGGTCGTCGTCGATGATGCCGAAGCGGGCATCACTGAAGTGATCCGTGGCGAGGACCTGCTTTCGTCGACCCCGCGCCAGATCGCGCTCTATCGCGCGCTTGGCTACCCGGTCCCGCGCTTCGCGCACGTTGGCTTGGTTGTCGACGGAGACGGTGCCCGACTTGCGTCACGGCACCGGGCGATATCGATCGCGTCACTTCGAGAGTCCGGCCGCTCTCCCGAGGACGTCATCGGTGAGCTGGCCTGCTCACTCGGATTGACCGCGACAACGGCCCCGATTCGCCCCGAAGAGCTGCTTCCGAGCTTCGAGCTTGTCGACATCTCCCGGTCATCCTTCGCATGGAATCCCAAGGGTTGACATTAATTGAAAATTCGACCCTGATTTGGGATGAGTATGAGTTGAGGAACGAGCTATGACATCGAGCGAAAGGCTGATGGAGACCCTCGAGCGACTGGCGGAGCTCGACCCCGTCAGGACCTATCCTCAACGCGGTGCCACTTTGATCGCCGGCTTGGTCGGAGCCCATTCGTTTCGGCTCGATCGTCCCGATGCCGATCCGCTGAGTAGTGAGTCTGCTTTGACCACGACCGATCCGACGATCTCTTTGCCCCTTCGCCAAGGACGCACCCTTCTCGGCACTCTCCATCTAGAAATCGTCGGCGACGCCCCTACGGGCACTCAGCTAGAGCTCTTGAAATGGGCGTCGCGGCTCTACGGACGAGGCCTGGACTACGCGGAGCGGCTCGGAGACGAAGGCGGCCGGAGGCCCGGCGAGGCCGTCGAGGAGACCCTGCGTCGCGCTCCGCTCACCCCACGCGAGCGAGATGTCGTGTCGCTCCTCGTCGCGGGTTGCAGTACTCGCGAGATCGCCGCGGACACCGGGCTCACGGTATCTACCGTCAACACCTATCTCAAACGCATTTTTTCGAAGCTCGGCGTGCACTCGAGAGTCGAGCTGATTGCCCGCATGGCCGGGACAGCTACCATCCCTCCGCGCGCCAACTACGAGGCGCCGCTCCCGGATTGATGGACAGAGACGACGAGCTCACACACTTGGATCGCGACGGTCAGGCCCACATGGTCGACGTCGGTGACAAGGCCAAGACTTCACGCGAGGCGCGCGCGCGCGCGACGCTCCGGATGAAGCCCGAGACGCGCCGCGTGTTGCTGTCGGGGGAGGTGCCCAAGGGCGACGCGTTGGCGACGGCGCGGATCGCGGGCATCCAGGCTGCGAAGCGAACCTCCGAGCTGATCCCGCTTTGCCATCCCCTCGCGATCACCGGTTGCGACGTGGCGTTCGAGCCGGCCGACGATGACGAGCGATTCGTGATCGAGGTGTCCGTCCGTTGCGCCGATCGCACCGGGGTGGAGATGGAAGCGCTTACCGCGGCAACGGTGGCAGCGCTTACCCTCTACGACATGCTCAAAGCGATCGATCGCGGCATGGCGATCGAGGAGGTCGTGCTGCTCGAGAAGAAAGGCGGGCGGAGCGGCCACTATCGTCGTCGCGCCTAGTCTCGACGGACCACTTGCCGAAGGGCCCGCCAGTCCTCGGCGGCGAGCTCGCGCGTGACGATCAAGACGGCAAGCGAGCTCGTGAAGCCGGCGGCCAACGCGACGAGCGCCATGAGCGCTGACTCGTGAGGAGTCGCGCTGGCGGCGGCCCACCCCGCGCCCGCCGCCAGTGTTGCTCGAACCCAGGTTGCGACAGGAATGAAGACTCCGAATAACCGGTGAAGCGCCAAGGAGGACAGGACCAGGGCGATGACCATTCCGATGGCCGTGCCCGTGGCGGCCGCTTCGAGCGTTTGTGCGCCTAGGCCTGCGCGCATCACTAGAACCCGGTTGGCGACGACGACGGCTAGCAGCGCCACGGCAGCGATCATCGCGGCGAGGGAAGGTTGGCCCGCTCCGCTGATCGCCGTTGCCGCGACGGCAAAGAGGGCGAAAGCCGCCACGCCGAACACTAGAATCGAAAGCGCGGGCGCTCCAGCAAGGTACTCGGCCGGGTACGCCAGCTGCATCACGCCGTGCGCAGCTCCCGAAGTGGGCGCCGCCACCAGCAAGAGCAAAAGCAGCGAGAAGCGCATGGCGTGCTGAATGGTGGTTCTGGCAGCTTCTCGATTCCCGATGCTGGTCGCCTTGCTGATCATCGGGAACACGATGAAGGTCAACGAGATGATCAACTGATAGGGCACGAATGCAAAGGTCTGCGCAGCGCGGTAGTACCCGACGTACTGATTCGCGATGTCGACCGCAGCCTGGCTGGCCTCGGTGCCCGCGAATGCCATTTCCGTGGCGGTCCGTTTCAGCACCTGCAGGTCGATCATCAAGATGCCATTGAGGCAGACCTGGTACGCCCAGATCGGCGCCATGAAGCCCAGCCAGCGGCGTATTGGGATCCCCTCGCCACGCTGTCCAAACCCGATCCAAATCAGACTGATCGACAAGATCGTGGCTGAAGCCGTTGCAAATCCGGCGACGGCGCCGATCGCCCCGAGGCCGAGCGCCGCTCCAGCCAGGATGCCGACGGTACGCAGCGTCGAGAACGTGAGGTCCAGACGGGCCTGCTTGGAGAACCAATGCCTTCCGTTGAGGCTCCCAACCACGGCAGCGTAGAGCGCGTAGGCAAAGACGACGACGGACGCGACGCGGAGCAATCGCGTGAGCTGATCGTCCAGGAGCAAGCGCGCGATTACGGGCGCCAAGAAGAAAAGCCCCAGTGCGAGGGCGCCGCCGAGTAAGGTTTGAAACCGAAGGCCCTGCCTCAGGGTGACCTCGGCCCGGGATTCGTCCTCGCTGACGAACTTCGAGACCGATTGAATCGTCGCGACGATCAACACATTGGTGAGAATCGCCACGCCGCTCATCGTCGCCGCGTAGAGCCCGAACTCCTTGGCTTCCCCGAAGATTCTCGGGAGCAGGATCTGCACCGCATAGCTAGTGACGATGAAGTAGCCCTTGGCGCCGGTGATCGACACCAGGCCGCGCCCAGCTCGCCGCGCGTCTTCCGAGGAATTCACCGCCGCCGGTTGTGCCGCCCCAGGTCCCGATGGTCAAGGGTTGACTTGGATCAACCCTTGACGCCAACTACGCCCGAGTGAAGCGGATGTTCTTCAAGTCGAGGCGAGGGGCTTACGGCCGTTTGGTCTCGGCAGCCGGCATCTTGGCCGCCGTGGTGCTCATGGGCGCCACCGGGTACTTCGCCGTCGGCGAGGGCAGGTGGTCGTGGTTCGACTGCTTCTACATGACCATCATCACGCTTTCGACGGTGGGCTTTGCCGAAACCCTCGAAGGCATGAACGAGTTGCCCGAGGCTCGGGTGGTCACGATCGCCCTGATCATCCTCGGCAGCGGCACATTGCTTTATTTCATTTCTAGTCTCACCGCTTTGATTGTAGAAGGTGATTTGCAGGGGATTCTGAAGCGTCGAAGTATGCAACGCGCAATCAGCAAGCTAAACGAGCACGTCATTGTCTGCGGCATTGGCACCACGGGGCGACATATCGCGATCGAGCTCAGCGCCGTAGGGGTTCCGTTCGTGGTCGTCGACACCGATCGAGAGCGGCTCGACGAGCTCAATGAAGAGTTCGATGATGCCCTTCTGTACGTCATCGGCGATGCGACCGATGACCACATCTTAGAGCTGGCGGGCATCGATCGCGCCCGCGGCGTGATCTCGGCGCTCAACGACGACAAAGCCAATCTTTTCGTCACGATCAGCGCGCGCGCGCTCAACCCGGCCGCCCGTATCGTGGCCAAGTCGATCGAGCCGTCCACCGAAGCCAAGCTCCGCCGGGCGGGCGCCGATTCGGTTGTCGCGCCCAACTACATCGGCGGGGTTCGGCTCTTCAGCGAGATGGTCAGCCCCAAGGCCGCCGCTTTCCTCGACCGGATTGTTCAGTTCGGGAGCGGCATCAGCGTGGGCCTCGAGGCGATCGACATCCCGCCCGAGAGCCCCATCGTGGGCCAACGTCTCGCAGAGACCGACATCCGTGAGGCCGGAGCCCTCGTTGTCGCGGTCCACCGGGCCGACGGGGACTACGTCTACAATCCGGGCAGCGAGCATGTGCTCGATGCAGGGGATTCGCTGATCGTCCTGGCGGACTCCGAAGACATGGCCGCGCTGCGGCAAACCGTGGCCGGCTGAAGGCCTTGACGGCCGTCTGGTCGAAGGTTGAAGGCCTTGACGGCTTTCGGGGCGTGGTTAGGTTGCCACAACTCCGACGGTAGCTCGGAGGCAAAAGGAGACGAGAAAACATGGGAAAGATTATCGGCATCGACCTCGGGACGACCAACTCTGTCGTCGCGGTGATGGAGGGCAAGGACCCGAAGGTCATCGTCAACGAGGAGGGTGACCGCCTTACACCGTCGGTGGTGGCATGGGACGACCAGGGCGAGGTCCTCGTCGGGCAGATCGCAAAGCGACAGTCCATCACCAATCCCGAAGGCACAGTTTCTTCCACCAAGCGTTTCATGGGCCATCGTTTCGACGAGCTCGGCGACGACGCCACGCGTATGCCCTACCACGTCATCGAGCGTAAGAATGGCGATGCCGGCTTCGAGGTTCGCGGCAAGGAGCTCTCGCCACCGGAGGTGTCCGCGCAGGTGCTCCGCAAGCTAAAGAAGGCGGCGGAGAACTACCTGGGTGAGCCCGTCACCGAGGCGGTCATCACGGTACCCGCGTACTTCAATGACTCTCAGCGGCAGGCGACCAAGGACGCAGGCAAGATTGCCGGGCTCGACGTGAAGCGAATCGTCAATGAGCCGACCGCAGCAGCCCTGGCGTATGGCCTCGACAAGACCGAGGACCATCTGATCGCCGTCTACGACTTCGGCGGTGGCACGTTCGACATTTCGATTCTCGAGGTGGGCGACAAGGTCGTCGACGTCGTGAGCACCAATGGCGACACGCACCTAGGCGGCGACGATATCGACCAGCGCGTCATCGAGTACCTCGTGAACGAGTTCAAAAAGGACACCGGGATCGACGTCGGCGAGGACAAGATGGTCCTGCAGCGTCTCAAGGATGCCGCCGAGAAGGCCAAGATCGAGCTCAGCACGAAGCTCGAGACCACGATCAATCTGCCGTTCCTCACGGCTGATGCGGCGGGTCCAAAGCATCTCAATATCCGGCTGACCCGCGCCAAGCTCGAATCGATGATCGACGACCTGGTGCAGCGCACCCTCGAACCCCTCAAGAAGGCCCTTTCCGACGCTGGCAAGACCGCGGCCGACATCTCAGAGGTCGTATTGGTCGGTGGCTCGACGCGCATGCCTATCGTGCAGGAGACCGTCAGCAAGTTCTTCGGCAAGGAGCCCCACAAGGGCGTCAACCCGGACGAGGTCGTCGCACTAGGCGCGGCGGTTCAGGCGGGCGTGCTCTCGGGCGACGTGCAGGACATGGTCTTGCTGGACGTGACGCCGCTCAGCTTGGGCGTCGAGACACTCGGTGGCGTCATGACCGCACTCATTTCGCGGAACACCACCATCCCCTCACGCAAGGAAGAGGTATTCTCTACGGCGGAGGACAGCCAGACGAAGGTCGAGATTCACGTCCTTCAAGGCGAGCGCGCCGAGGCGAGCAACAATCGCACGTTGGGGCGTTTCCACCTCGAAGGCATCATGCCCGCGCCGCGCGGTATCCCCAAGATCAAGGTGATCTTCGACATCGACGCCAACGGCATTCTGTCCGTGACGGCCAAGGACGAGGCGACCGGCAAGGATCAGAAGGTCACGATTACCGCCAACAGCGGTCTGTCGGACGAAGAGATCGACGGCATGGTGCAGGATGCGGCTTCCCACGAGGAAGAGGATGTCAAGCGCCGCGAGCAAGTCGAAGCCCGCAACAAGGCGGACCAGCTGGCCTACGGAGTCGAGAAGGCGCTCGCAGAGGTCAAGGACAAGCTTCCGGCCGACAAGGTTGCCGACGTCGAAGGCAAGGTGAAGTCGCTCCGCGATGCCATCGAGGCCAACGACAGCACCGCCATGGCCACCCACAGTGAGGCCCTCGAGGCGGCGATGAAGGAAATCGCCGAGGCCGCTTACGGTGCCGCCGCTGCCGAAACCAACGGTGCCCCCGGAGGAGCGGCCGCAGAAGCCGGCGCCGAGGAGCCCGGTAAGGGTGACGATGACGTCATCGATGCCGAGTTCGAAGAAGGCGAGTAACCCCCAGTCTATCAGACCTGAACGACCCCGCCCGGCCTAGCGCCGTGCGGGTTTTTTCATTGTGCTTGCCCCAACCCGCCTAACCTCTATGTAATGGGATGGCCGCCCGGAATGGGCCGCTCAAACTCCTATGCCGGCACTCGATATTCCTTTCTTCGGCACGCTGGTGCTGTGCCTGATCCTCATCAGCGCGTCCTACACGATGGCGGTGGCGATGGGCGCGGGCCGGGGACGGCCACATCTGCTCCCCTCCGCTCGCTGGGGCACGTACGCGACCTGTGCGCTGGTGCTCGTTGCGGTCTGCGTGTTGGCCTACGCGTTCCAGGTTCACGACTTCCGAATTCGCTACGTCGCTCGCTACAGCGACCGCTCGATGCCCTGGTGGTACCTGATCGCATCGCTGTGGGGCGGTCAAGATGGCTCGCTTCTGTGGTGGGCGTTCCTACTTTCGGCCTACACGTTCTTCGTGACCCGCTGGCTTCGCGGTCGCTACACGGAGCTGCAGCCGTGGATCATCGCCACGCTCATGAGCATTCTGATCTTCTTCGTAATCTTGATGCTCTTCGCCGCCAACCCGTTTGCGACGTACATCCGAACGACCCCTGGAGACGGAGAAGGCCTCAATCCGCTGCTTCAGAACTACTGGATGGCCATCCATCCGCCCACGCTCTACCTCGGGTTTGTGGGCTGGTCGGTTCCGTTCGCGATCTTGATCGCGGCGCTCATCACCGGGCGCCTTGGGAACGAATGGGTTCGTGCTGCGCGTCTATGGTCGATGATCGCCTGGACCTTCCTGTCGCTTGGTCTGCTGCTAGGCCTCCTTTGGTCGTACGAAGAGCTCGGCTGGGGCGGCTACTGGGCCTGGGACCCGGTTGAGAACGCGTCGTTCCTGCCCTGGTTGGTCGGCACCGCCTATCTGCACTCCGTCCTAATTCAGGAGCGGCGGCACATGATGAAGGTGTGGAACGTCTTTCTCCTGGCGCTGACCTTCTTTCTGACGATTTTCGGTACGTTCCTGACGCGATCGGGGCTGATCGCGAGCGTGCATTCCTTCGCCAAGTCCGACATCGGGCAGTACTTCGTTTGGTACATGGCATTTCTCTTGATCGGGATTGCAGCCTTGATGATTTGGCGGCTTCCGAAGCTGAAGTCTGACCACGAAATCGAGTCACTGATCAGCCGCGAGTTTGCCTTCTTGCTCAACAACTGGGTGCTGCTCGGGATGATGGTGTTCGTACTGACCGCGACCACCTTCCCGCTGCTCAGTCAGTGGCTTCGAGGCGAGGAGGCCACCGTGGGCCCCGCCTTCTACAACAAGTGGATGGTCCCGCTCGGCCTCATACTCTTGTTCCTGGCCGGCCTCGGGCCCTTGATCGCATGGCGAAAGGCGACCGGGTCCAAACTCGCCCGTGCGCTGGTGTTGCCGCTTGGCGTGGGTGTGGCGGTCGGCGCGCTTCAGTTCCTCTTTGGCGCGAGTCTCGGGTATCCACCCATCGTCGAGCCCACCGAGATCTACGACACCACGACAGGCACCGTCCTCGCGTGGATGTCGGCCGTGGCTCCTGTCGTCTCGTTCTCAATCTGCGCGTTCGTGCTCACGAGCATTGGCCAAGAATTCTGGCGCGGCGTCCGGGTTCGCATGAGGAAGGGAGAGAGCGCGGCCACCGCGCTAGTTCGCCTCGTGTCCAAGGGCCGACGCCGCTACGGCGGGTACATCGTTCACATCGGCGCCGTCTTCATGTACATCGGCTTCACTGGTGCGGCGTACGACGTCGAGCAGGAAAGCGCGCTTCGCCCCGGCGAGACGATGTCGATCGGTAGGCACACGGTGCGCTACGACCAGCCCCGTATGGAGACCGATCCCAGCAAGCGGATGATCTTCACGGACATGACGATCATGGACGATGACGGTAATGAACGTGGCCAGGTCGCGCCCGCCAAATTCATCTATCGAACACATCCGCAGATGCCCACGACCGAGGTGGCGATTCGCAGCCGTCCTGCTGAAGACATCTACGTGATCATGAGCACGGTCGATCCGTCCACCCGTCGTGGCACGTTTCGGATCATCATTCGTCCGCTCGTAGCGTGGATTTGGTTTGGTGGAATCGTTCTCCTTCTAGGCGCGATCCTCGGCATGTGGCCGACTGGGCGCGAGCTCCTTCGCGAAGAGGTGGCGCGTCCGCGACGCTTCCGTTTCTCTCCGGCCGTTGCCATCGTCGCGGTGGCGATCGTAGTCGCGACGATGATGGCCTGGGTCGGTGTGGCCTCCGCGCAAAACGATAGCAGTAGCTCGCTTCATGCAGGCTCAGTCGTCATCAACGACCCGGTCGAGCGGCAATTGTTCGGCCGCTTGCTGTGCCAGTGCGGCGATTGCGCGCGCCTGCCGCTCGACACCTGCGCGTGCGGCTGGGCCGATGACAAACGCGTGGAGATTCGTGAGCTCCTCGCGGCGGGTGAAGAGCCAACCAAGATTCAAGAGTCGTTCCGGGCTCAGTACGGCGCCAAGGCACTGGCAATTCCGTCCGACGCAGGGCTCGACCGCGCACTTTGGGCGGTGCCGGTGGGGGCCATGGTCTTCGCGGTGGGCTTCATCATCATGATCGGGCGTCGATGGCAGCGACGCGGGGCAGCCACATCGGTGACCGCGATCGCGGCCGCCGGCGAGGAGCTCGCATACGACTCCCGTCTCGACGAAGAGCTCGACCGTTTGGAGGAGAGCTGATGCGCGAGCTCCTCCCATGGCTGTTCGTCACCGTGGCTTCGGCCGCGATGGTCGCCGGCCTGGTCAGCTTGTGGCTCAGTCTGAGCCTGGCTCTTTCGAACGAGGTCTTGGGGGATGCCCGTGCGCAACTCACCACCGATGCCCGCCGTGCGTTGCTGACCGAGAAAGAAGGGCTGCTCCAAGAGATTCGTGACGTCTCGTTTGAGCACGATGCAGGCAAGCTCTCCGACCCGGATTTCGAGGAGCTGAACGCAAAGCTCCGCGCCCACGCCCGCCGTGTTCTTCACGCGCTCGACGAGGGTACCGAAGCCTTTCGGGATGAAGCCGAGGCCCTGATCGCCGAACGGCTCACGGACGAGGTTTAGTGCGTTTCACAACTCTCATCGCCCTTCTCGTGTGGGCGCCTTCGATCGCGTCCGCGCAGCAGGACCAAGCCGTCGTGAACCGTGTTCTCGGCAACGTGGCCGAGCTCGTGACTTCGGCCGTCGACGCGGAGCTTGCTCCGGGGACGATTGCCGTCGAGGTCGTCGATGCCACAGGCAACAGCGTCCCGAAGCAAGCCGTCCGTCTCGGAGTGATGGAACAATCCGGCGGTCGCGAAAGCAAAGCATGCGTCACCGACGAGAACGGCACGTGTTCCTTTGCCGACCTGCAAACCGACGCCAAGCATTCCTACCGGGTGAACGTTCCGTATGACGGCGCGCGCTACAGCTCGACGCCGTTTCGACTCGATGCTGCGAAGGGTCAGCGGGTTCGTGTGGTCCGCCTTTCTACGACGACAGACACCCGGCGCGTCTTCCAGGTCCTCGGTCGCACGATGATCGAGTTTCGGGACGACCGGGCGCACATCACTCAGGAGGCGCGACTCACGAACCTCGGCGAAACGACGTACGTGTTCCCCGAAGGAGGCATGTCGATTCGACTGCCTGAGGGCTTCAAGGCGTTTGATTCGAGGGCGCTCATGACCGATCAGCGCCTGGCGGCGACGGATGAGGGGTTCGAGATCAGTGGTTCCATTCCGCCCGGCCGGGCCGACCTCATGTGGACCTACGACATCCCGATCGGCGGAACGTCGCTCTCGCTCCAGCAGCCTGTTCCGTTTGCTACGATGGAGTACCAGGTGGTGAGCGACTACGTCGGTGGCATGAGCCTCGAGGTCGAGGGCTTTCAGGTGGCGCGGGTACACGAGGGAGCCGATCGGCGCTATTTGGTGGCGGGCCTGATGCGGCGTCCCGGCGACGCACCCGTCGATCTCTTACGGATTCACATTCGGGGCATCCCTGGCGGCGGCCCGCTGCCCTATGTCGCGACCGCGATCGCGCTGATCTTCGTGTTTTTGGGAGTCTGGTTGCTTTTTCGCCCCGTGGATCAGACCGCGACTCTGGCGAAGGCTCGCGACGATCGTCGTCGGGACTTATTGGACGAGATCGCCTCGTTGGAAGGCCAACGCAAGTCCGAGGCGGTCGGGCCTAGTTATTATGAGCACCGTCGGCGGGAACTGACCGATGAGCTAGCAATCGTGCTTCGCATGCAAAGCGAGGCCACGGGCCATTGATCCGCGGCGCAAGGCCGCGTATGTTCGCCGCCGACCGCGGCTAGAAGAAGAGGGGACCATGGCAGAAGGCCTAAATCGAGTGACGCTCATCGGGAATTTGGGCGCTGACCCGGAGCTCAAGTATACGCAGAACGGCCAAGCGGTATTGCGCCTGCGTCTGGCCACGACCGAGTCCTACATGAACCGCGCGGGCGAGCGCCAACAACGCACGGACTGGCACACTTGCACCGTGTGGGGCAAGCGTGGTGAGGCCCTCAACAACATCCTTTCCAAGGGCCGAAGCATCTGTGTCGAGGGCCGCATTCAGTACCGCCAGTGGGAAGACAAAGACGGCAACAAGCGCAATGCGACCGATATCGTCGCCACGAACATCGTCCTACTCGGCAGCGGCCGAGGTCGTGACTCGGCGCCCCCCGGTGACTTCGGCGGCGGTGGCGGCGGTGGCGGCGGCGATGGCGGTGATGGCGGTGGTGGCGGTGGTGGCAGTGCCCCCCCCACCGACGACTTCGGCGACGACGACATTCCCTTTTGAAGTCACTGGCGCGCTAGGGCTGTTGGACCGACGACGGCACGGGAGCTTTATCTAGCTCGGCGGGCTCTGCGTGCTCCGCAGCAAGCGCAGCTTCCAACGCCGCCTTCTCGGCCCGCTTTTGCTCTCTCACTTCACGGGCCACGCGAGTCTTTTCCGAGATGTACGCCGCGGATGCAGCGACGACGATGGCGATCTCTAGGGCAAGAGCCATCCCCGTGTATGCATCCGGTTTGGCGCCTTGGACCATGGCAAGGATTCGACCGCCAGCAAATCCGGACCCGCACACGATGAAAGCCAGCGCCGCGGCCAACCGCAAACGCTGGAAGGCGGCACCGAAAAGAGCAAACGCGCCGAGCGCGGACCAAAGCCCTACGTTGACTGCGATCGCCTCGATGTAGAGCCCGCCGTTTTCTGTGCTGGAGAGCCCCATCCATTTGGGCATGATCGAGCCCGCGAAGAGGCTGAGTAGGGCCCAGCCAATGGCGCCGAGGCCGAGAAGAAACAGAACGTTGCGGGACATGACACCAAGATACCGCCGTTCGCTTTTCAAAGAAAGTTAGTCCAATCTTCACGAGTGCCGAAGGTCCGCGCCGATGTGCTGTTGACGCAAAAAGGCCTCGCCCCGTCGCGGGCGCGAGCGCAGGCATTGATCCTAGGGGGCAAGGTATTCTCCGCAGATCGGCGCGTGGAAAAGAGCGGTCAGACGCTCGACGAGGACGCGCCGCTCGAGGTTCGTGAACCCGACCACCCCTATGTCTCCCGAGGCGGGGTCAAGCTTGCGGGTGCGCTCGAAGCGTTTGGGTACGACCCCGCCGGCAAGACTGTCGCGGACTTCGGCGCATCGACAGGGGGCTTTACCGACTGTCTGCTGCAGCGTGGGGCCACCAAGTCATTCGCGATCGACGTGGGCTACGGGCAGCTACACAACAAGCTTCTGCAAGACCCGCGCGTGGTCGTCATGGAGCGCACGAACGCACGGCATCTGAAGCGCGGTGCATTGCCCGAGGAGGTCGACTTGGTCGTCATCGATGCGTCGTTCATCGGTCTCGAAAAGCTTCTTCCCGCCGCCCGCGCACTTCTGAAAGCCGACGGCGACATCCTGGCCCTCGTCAAACCCCAGTTTCAAGTTGGGCAAGACAAGGTTGGAAAGGGCGGCGTGGTCCGCGATCCAACTCTTCGGCGCAAGGCCACTGCCACGGTTGCGGCGGACGCCGAGAAACTGGGTTTCGCGCTCGTCGCTCAGGCGGACTGCGTGATCACCGGCCCGAAGGGAAATCAGGAGACGTTCATTTGGCTGCGTCGATCGCCGCCGGCACGCGTTCCATGAGCCCCGGCTCGACGACCATCCACCCCTGGTCGACCTTGCTCTTGCGGACCTTGACCCACCAGAGCTGCTCGCACGCAGCAGGGTCCTCCGCGCTCAATCCTTCGAATGCGTCGTCAAGCGTACACGGGGTCCAGCCCGGTCCCGCTTGCGTGTCCACCAGGCACATGCCCCGCGAGTTGTAGAAGAGGAAGCTCCCTACCTCGCCCTGCGCGACCGCAAGGTACGTTCGCTCGACCTCGATGCCCTGGTCCCAGACCTTGCGCTTCACATACAAATCCCGCTTCGCCACGAGGCGTCGCGGCTTCTTGATCAGGACCTCGCTGTCCTCTACGCCGATCAACGCGCCCTTCTTCCATGTGACGGTGGCCGTGATGAAGGAGGCGTGTGTCGGCTTCAGCTTGAGCTGCATCTTCCGGTATTGGTCGCCCCAGCGGAGATCTCGAAAGTCTGCCGGGTAGGGCCAGCTATGTTTGGCGACCGCGCTGACCTCGTCGTCGTGGTCGCAGCCTCTGAGGCTTGCGGCCGCTTGGGCGTTCGAGGTCGCCGGGGAGCTATCGCCCTTGTTACAACCTGCAGTGGCCGCGAGTGTCGCGACGATGATGGCGGTGTATGTCGAGAAGGCACGCATGGCGAAAACCTGGTTCCCGGGGGTGGATTCGAACCACCATTCACAGGTCCAAAGCCTGTTGTCCTGCCCTTAGACGACCCGGGAGCGATTCTCCTCATAACACGCATGCGCTCCCCCTCAAGGATCGACCGCCCGGGGTTGCGCCGACGGCGCCAATAGTGCGATACCGACCGCAGGTGACTAGCTAGGGAGCGTGTCGGTGAGCGACGATCGGAAATACCCAGAGTGGTTCTTGTGGTTCACGGAGCACGGCGTTCGCGTTCTCATTTTGCTGGCCCTCGCGTTCGTGGCCTTCGTGTACGCCCGCAGCCGATCGAGCACCGAGGAGCGCTTGCTCGCGATTGAGGACACGGTGCAGTACGGGCCACCGCGCTCTTACACGCCGCCCAACCTGGATGCCTATGCGGCGGCGGACGTTTCCGTGCAGTCGCTCCCGGTTCACCAGGCCGTCTACGTCCCTGTCTATTCCCACATCTATTACGACGGTGGGCGCCCGTATCTCCTCGAAACGATGCTGAGCGTTCGCAACGTGGATCCCAAGCGGTCCGTGTACGTGAGTGCGGTGGAGTACTACGATACCAATGGCAAGCTATCGAAGAGGTTCGTCGATCGATTGATCAAGCTCGATCCTCTCCAAACGATCGAGTTTCTGGTCGAGAGGCACGACGTCACCGGAGGCTCCGGTGCGAACTTCATCGTGGAGTGGCATGCCGGGACCAAGGACACGCACGCGCCCCTGATCGAGGCTGTCATGGTGGGTCGCTCCGGAACCAATGCCATCTCGTTCGTCCGCAAGAGCGAGCCCTTGCCGGAGTGGATGGCGGACTAGTTGCTGTGCGTCATTTCGCCACGCGAACAGGCGGCGGCAGGTAGAGTGGGTGCAACGCCTCGGGCTTGGGCAGATACATTCGAAACTGCAAAGAGAACCGACGATTCGGCGCGGGGAGCCAGTTGCTCTCCTTTTCCCGGCCTGGGGACGCGCGCTGGACGTAGATGGTCAGCGAGCCGTCCTCCCCGTATTCGAGCTTGCTTCGGTCGCCGATCGAGTAGCGGTGGATTGGATTGGCGACCATGAGCTGATCGGGGAGGCTGTACATCGTCATCGACCAGAACGCCTCGACCTGTGGCATCTCATCCTTTTCGAAGCGCATCACGTAGTCGTGCTTCGAGCCATCGAGCGGGTCGCCCCCGGCGTCGCTGTTGCCGACTGGATAGTAAGCCTCGATGGCGTCGTTGCCATAGAGTCCCATCATCGCTGCGAAGGCGCGCACCAGGTACTTGGACCGCATGGCCTCGCCCGGGCCAAAGAGACCATCGATTCCCTCCCAGCCGTGGTCGGCGCGTAGCGTGATTCCCTGTAACTCACTCGGTTTCGCCGCCGCACGTTCCAACGCCACCATTGCGCGGCCGGCGCCCTCGTCGATTGCGTTCCGAAGCCCTGCGCTCAGCCCGCGTGAAGCGGAGAGGGCCCCGGGCCGAATGCCGATTCCGGCGAATCGAGCCATGAGCTCCTCCTCCTCTGGCGGAATCACGACTTGCGTCAGCAGGAAATTCAGAAGGTCGATGAAGGAGGCGGACTTGGCTTTGCTCGCGTCGTACCTGGGAAACGTGATTCCTGTAGCGACGGGCACTCGAGACCGCCCGAGGAACACGTTCATGGGGGTGAGGCGATATTGCTTCTGAAGCTCGACCACTGCCGCGACGTCGTCCGGTCCGTCGAGCTCGGTCCTGATGATGCAGTAGACGAAGTTGCTCTCGCTCCTAAACACACCTTTCGCGTCGCCCGGTTTCGATCCCTCCCATCGAGGCCCAGCGACGACGTAACTGCCCGCCTCGCCCCTCGTCGCGCGGGTTCCGAGATACGCGAAGTTGTGCGTGAACATGTCGACGAGCTGCACGGAATAGTAGCGGTCTTTCACCTCGGGAATGGTGATGACGATCGGCTGCGCCCGGACATCCAGCCATGCAAACGAGTAGAGAGTGTCGTTGTTGGGTCGAACGATCTCTTTGAACTCGGGCCCGAGCAGCTCGGTCTTGGACACGAGCTCGTTGAACGGAGCCACGTACCCCGGCGCTGTTCTGTCGACGGCCTGGGTGTACATCGTTCGATAGTTTTCCATCATCGGGAACGCGTAGATGTACGCCTCCTCTGCGATGTCGGCCGCCTCCGTTGGGCTGAGCTCTTCCTGGGCGCCCGTTGCCGCGCGCCGTATCGATTGGTCTTTCGCGCACGAGGTGGACAGCGATAGCAACAATGCCAGTACAGTGCTGGCGGCGCCTACAAGCCGAGTCATGGCGCTACCCTAGTCCACGGTGAGGCGTTTGTGAAAGTAGAACCGCGCTGCGGGGAATGCGAGCAGGAACACCACGAACATGCAGACGGCCACCGTGAGCAAGACCCGTGGGTCATCTCTGAAGTTCACAGCAGCGATCGTGGTGGCCGCGCCGATATTGCGGGCCGTGGTGATGAAGCCCAGGGTGACCCTACCTTCTTCTCCGCCCGGGCCGAGCAGGTAGCCGATGCCAAACGCGAGCACGCTGAGTGCGATGGCCGACGTGACTACGCCGGTTCCTATGGTGGCAGAGAGCTCTTCACCATGGAGCACCCACGCCAGCACCAAGAACAGAGCGGCGGAGAGGCCGACGAGCATGTTCGCCGGTCTGAGCAGCTTGGCCGCCATGGCGCCGCTCCATTGCCGGATGCTCAGCCCAATGACCAGCGGCACGAACATTTGCAGCAAGAGAGGCTTTGCAATTTCCCACATGCTGATCTCTGTGCCGGGTACCAGAAAAGGCAGGATGACCGGCATGTAGAAGATCGTCAGCACGGTCAACAACATCGTCGCTGCGATCGAGCCGGGGACGTCTCCCGCCGCCACGGCGACGAGCTTTGGAGTGTATGGCGCGCCGGCGGCGAATCCGTACAGCAGGACTCCGATCATGTAGGGCCGCTCGAGCGGGAACACGACGCTCATCCCATAGACGAGGAGCGGGACGAGCACCACGTTGGCCAGGAGGCCCCGTGCCACCACCACCGTGTTTCTGAGCGGCCTGAACGCCTGCTCGAACGTCACCTCGAGCCCCGCGGTGAACAGCACGCCGGCAATGAAGACGGCGATCGCGACGTTCATGACTATTGCGAGAACCTCGAGCATCGACCGACGGGAACCTTGTTACACTAGCGTCCCTGGCAGCGCCAGTGTCAGTGCCAGTGCCAGCGGCGGTGTGCTATCTTCGCTCGCGTTGTGGCGCTGTCAGCTCCTGTGAGGATCCTCATTGCCTTCGTCATCGTGGGAGCGATGGTGGGTTGCACTCGTGAGAGTCAGACGCCCGCCGGCTATCAAGGGATCGTCGAGCACGACGATCGGCATCTCGGCTTTCGAGTTGGCGGCCAGCTTCGGGAGATTCGCTTCGACCGTGGGGATGTCGTTGAGGAAGGAGCGCTGATCGCCGTCCTCGACGACACCGCTGAGCTTCCGATTCTGCTGGCGCGCGAGGCGGACCTGGCGCGGGCCCGAGCCAATGCGGCGCTCGTCTATGCCGGGCCGCGCGTCGAGGAAGTGCGGTCCACCATGGCCGAGCTCACTGGGGCTCGTGCGGCCCTCAGGGAGGCTCGGGCCAATCTCGACCGCCACCGAAACCTTCCGGAGTCAGCAGCGACCGCTCGCTCGCTCATATCCGAGCTCGAAGCCGCTTACGCCCAGTCTAAGGCACAGGTGCGGATGGTGCAGGAACGACTCAAGCGATTGCGCAAAGGCGCGCGGCCCGAGGAGCTTGCCGCGGCCGACGCCGAGGTCACCGCGGCAGAAGCAGCCGTAGAGGCGGAGAACGAGAGGCTGGCCCTCTACTCACTGCATGCCTCAGAGCGCGTCACGGTGCTCGACGTGCCTGTGAGAATCGGCGAGGTGGTTGCGGCGGGAGCGACGGTCGCTACGGTCGCCGATACGCAGCACCCCTACGTGGATGTCTTCGTGCCGCAGCAGTCGCTCGCAGGGTTGGAAGTCGGTTTGCCGGCGCG
>CBDURI010000005.1:0-24472 GCA_965369435.1 uncultured bacterium | reverse complement strand
AGCCTGATGGGCGTCGGGATCCGGAGCAGGAGGTTCACGGTGTGTTTGTCCACGAGCTGGTACGTGACCCGCGGGTCGACGATGGGCGGAACCAAGCCGTGGCGGCGATAGCGCGCTGCCATGGGACGACGGACGTCGTCCAGGAAGTCCGAACACGCTTCTCGCGCAGCCGTGAGAGCCGTGCTCTCAATGGCGCCTAGGTCGGCACTGCGATCCACCGGAATGGTCATCAGATGCAGCATGTACTCGCCGGCGAGGCTCTCGTTGAGCACGGGCTCCGTCATGAACAGGCTATTGGGAATGCTGATGATGCGCCCGGTGCGCTGGTGCCCTTGCCCCACTTCGAACACCAGCGTCCCCAGCAGCCCTGTGTCGATGACGTCGCCGCGAACGCCACCGATGTTGATCCGATCGCCGACTTGGAACGCGTTCGTGCTGATGCGATACGCGGCTCCCTGAATGCACGCAAACGTTTCCCTCGTTGCCCAAACGACCGCCATCGCGAGAACCGCAAACGACACGGCGAGGGCTTGAAGCTCGGCGGCCCAGATGGTGAACAGGCCCAACGCTAGAACCGCGTAGGAGACACCCCGAATCTGTGAGGCCCAGCGAAGCTGGAATTTGTCGTGACTCGGGAGCCTGCGGCGAACGAAGCGAATGGCGACGTAGCGAAGGATCAACACCGTCAGGAACAAGATCAGGGTCGCGATGGCGTCTCTAAGCAGTACGCGATCTTGAAGAAACTCGGAAAGCGTCGACGGCATCGTCTACCTACCTCGACTCGACGGACACGCCGTCACGGACGCTATCGCTCGGGTAGGCGATCACCGTATCGCCCTCCTCCAAGCCAGACAGCACTTCGGTTTCGAGCCCGTTGGTTTCTCCCAGTTCCACCATTCGCACGACCGCGGTCCCGTCCTCGACGACAAAGGTCGCCCAGTTTTCATCGGATCGAAACACGGCGCTCGCCGGGACCTTCAGCACGTCGTCACCCTGCCAGACCGAGATACGCGCCTCTACCCTGTACCCGTCTCCCAAACTGGACCAGTGCTCGCGAGCGTCATCCATGGCGATGATGACGTTCACACGCTGCTCCTCGACGCCGAGGGCCGAGAGCTTGGTAAACGCGGACGGTTCTACCACCCGCACGTGGCCGCGCAGTGGGTTCTTGCCACCCCAGCGCTCTATCAGTGTCGGCGCCCCGGCCGGAATGCGGGTCGCGTCCTGGCTCAACACGTCGACCACGACCTCGAGGGCAGCCGGGTCGCCCACTTCGAGGATGGCTGTGCCGCCTTGAGCTACGCCCTCACTCTCCTGAAAAACCTTCAGCACCTGGCCTGCGACGGGCGACATGATCTCCCACTGCTCGCCTTCCTCGCCCTGCCCGCTCAGCTGCATGAGCGCCGTCTGCGCAAGCTTCAGCTGGTGCTCGGCGACCCGGGCGCCGAACTCGGCGGAGCGAAGGTCTTCCTTGCTGCTGCCATAGTTGGAGACCGCTCGGTCGGCGTCGCTCCGCGCCAGGCCACCTTGCTGCACGACTGCAAGCGCTCGTTCCGACTCCTGCTTTGCGAAGTCGCGCTGAAACCTCGCACGATTGACCGCCGCCTGCGCCTGGTGGCGAGCGGCCATCGCCGCATCGACGCGCGCTTTTGCCTCCGCACGCGTGCGAGAGTCCAGCAGCGGAGGAGGCAACGGCACGAGGCGGGCCAGCACCTGACCCTCTTCGATCGTGTCGCCAGCCTCCAGATCGAGCCGGGCCAAGTTGCCCGTGACCGGAGCGGAGACGACAAACCGGTCTTTGACTCGGGTGCGGCCGTCCTCGTTGACGGTGACGACGAGGGACCCTCGATGAACCTCCGAGAACTCAACCTCGACGGGGTTCGGAATCCACGCAACGGCAATGAGGCCCACTACGGCCACCACCGCCAAGGAGATGACAACCCATCGAACCAATTTTCTGGAACCGGACGGCTTAGCCATACGCGATCACTCCATACTCCGTCGCCCTCACCATGTCAGCTCGCCGGGCGATACCTTTACGTCATTCGTGAGATCGCTCGCAACCCGCCCATCGGAGAGCGACACGACGCGGTCGGCCATCGACGCGATCGGCGCGTGGTGCGTGATCACCGCCGTAGTCGTTCCGAGCGTCCGATTCACCTCATCGATCACTTCGAGGACGCGAATCCCCGTCTTGAAATCGAGCGCGCCCGTTGGCTCGTCGCAGAGGAGAATCTTGGGCTGCTTGGCCACAGCCCGCGCGATCGCGACGCGCTGCTGCTCACCCCCCGATAGTTGAGCGGGAAAGTGGTCCATCCGATCTTCGAGTCCAACGAGCCCGAGGGCCTCGCCGGGGTCTAACGGCGTGTCCGAAATTTCGGTCACGAGTGCGACGTTCTCGCGCGCAGTGAGACTCGGAATCAAGTTGTAGAACTGAAACACGAAGCCGACATGTTCGCGCCGAAACTCGGTCAGCTCGCGATCCCCTGACTCCGAGATGTCCTGGCCTCGATAGAACACTTGCCCCGAGCTCGGGACGTCGAGCGCGCCGAGGATGTTGAGCAAGGTCGACTTGCCGCTGCCAGACGGGCCTAGAAGCACCATCAGCTCCCCCTCGTACAGCGGGACGTTGACGCCCCGGAGCGCGTGCACTTCGACATCCCCCATCTGGTACACCTTGCTCACATCGCGCGCGGCGAGGATTGCCGACCGATGGGTGTTTGGGCTGGGCTCTGGCATCACGGCGTCCAACTCGTGTGCCCGTTCGTACGCTTTGCACCGATCCGCGTCAACTCATCCTTGAATGCACTGGCGCGGCATGGTTATGGGTGGGTATGCGCTCCGACTCCGATTTTGAGAATGCTACGCTCGGTCCACAAACTTGGCGATACAACGACTCGGGTCGGGGACCGGCGGTCGTGCTGCTTCATGGCTTCCCGGACACGCCGCTCTCGTGGGCCGGCATCGCGGACTCGCTCAACCAAGCCGGCTATCGGACCATCGTGCCGTACCTGCGCGGCTATCACCCGGACACCCTCGTGCCGGGCCGGCCGTACGATGCATTCCACATTGCGAAGGACGCCATCGGGCTTCTCGACGCGTTGGAGCTGGACTCGGCGGTGCTCGTCGGTCACGACTGGGGCGCGATGGCTATCTATGGCGCGGCGGCGTTGGCGCCCGATCGCGTTCGGGCCATCGTTCCGATCGGGATTCCACACCCTCGTACTCTGAAGCCCGGAAGCGCGACTCAGGCAGTGGGGCTCTTCGTCTTGAGCAGGCACTTTCTCTACTTCCAGCTGCCGTGGGCGGAGGCTGGCACGCGCCGCAATGACTTCCGATACATCGACACGCTCTACCAACGTTGGGCGCCCGGTTGGCACGGGCCAGCCCGTGACGCCGCCGTGCAACGCGCGAAGGAGGCCTTCGCGACGCCCGAAGTGCTCAGGGGAGCCATCGACTACTACCGCGCGATGGGCACGAAGATCGATCGGCGGGTGCTCGCGCCCATCCAATGCAGTGGCTTGATGGTGGCGGGCGGAAAAGACTTCGGGGGCCATCTCGGGCCCTACAAGAAGTCGCAGGGTCTTTTCGGGGGCGGCGCCGAGCTCGTCGTCATGCCGGAGGCCGGTCATTGGCCGCATCGCGAGGAACAGTCCCAGTTCACGGACGCACTCGTTCGATTCCTGGGCCAACTCCCCTAGAAAAGTGTTTTGGGGTCTTGACGAATTTGGTTGACAGCCTCAACCATTTAGTTGCATCATTCAACCATTGGAGGCTTCGATGGACAAGAATCAAGTACATGACGTCGTGAAATCGGGTTACGCGGAGGTGGCGCGCCAAGGGGGCGGTTGCTGTGGAGGCGCCGCCACGACCACCCATGCCGAAGCGGCGGCTCTGCTTGGCTACTCGGAGCAAGACATCACCGGCGCGGGAGCCGACGCCAACCTTGGGCTTGGTTGCGGCAACCCGACCGCGCTCGCCAGCCTCAAGCCTGGCGAGACCGTCGTGGACCTCGGGTCTGGCGCTGGTTTCGACGCGCTGGTCTCCGCCAAACAGCTTGGGCCCGAAGGTCGTTTCATCGGAATCGACATGACACCCGAGATGCTCGAACAAGCCCGCACCAACGCCGTGAAAGCCGGGCATGCGCGAACCGTCGAATTTCGCGAAGGACTGATCGAAAACCTCCCGGTCGCCTCGGAAAGTGTCGACGTGGTGATCTCCAACTGTGTCATCAACCTCAGCCCGGACAAAGCGCAGGTTTTCCGCGAGGCGCACCGGATACTCAAGCCCGGCGGCCGCGTCGCGGTAACCGACATCGTTCTGAGCGAGCCCCTGCCACCAGAAGTCGCAGCGCTTGCGGCCAGCTGGATCGCGTGCGTCGGCGGCGCATCGACGGAGGCCGAATATCTTGGTTACATGCGAGATGCCGGGTTCGAGAACATCGAGTACACCCGCACGCCAGCCGGCCCCATGTTGACACCAAGTCTCCAAGATCCGATGTGGAAGGCAGCCGTCGACCTGATCGGTGTCGACCGAATCAACCAGGTCTCCGACACCGTGTTCAGCTACTCGATCACTGCCGAGAAGCGATGAGCTCGGTCGTCGACGACGTCATCGCTTTCTGCCGCATGTTCTCCTCGTTTGAACGCGAGGAGATCTGCTGCGGGACGGTGAGCGCCGCCCAGTGTGTACTCTTACAAACCCTCATCCACGGAGAGTGGGACGTCAGTGCCCTCGCCTCTCACACGAGGGTCACCAAAGGCGCCATGACGCGACTGATCGACGGCCTAGAAGACCGAGGCTGGGTCGCCCGCGAAAGAGCGGAAGACGACGCCCGTCGAGTTCTGATCTCCCTGACCGCCGCCGGCAAGAAGGAGGCACAACGCCTTCACAACCTCACGCAAAAGAGCATCACCACAATCCTAAACCGGATCCCCAAAGCCGACCGCCCCCAAGTCATCAAAAGCCTCAACCTCCTCCGCACCGCAACCGAACAAACCCGCACCCACCTAGACTGCTGCTAGGGGGTGATAATGGTTAGGCGGTTAGCGGCGTGTTGGGCGCGGAGGACTTTTTTGTCGAACTTGCCGACGCTGGTTTTGGGGATCTCGTCGATGAAGGTCCAACGTTCTGGGATCCACCATTTGGCTACTTTGTCTTCGAGGTAGGTGCGTAGGTCTTCAGCGGTGATCCCGCTGCCCTCTTTCAGAACGACGCAAGCAAGTGGGCGCTCATCCCATTTGTCGTCGGGGACTCCGACTACCGCTGCTTCGGCGACTTCCGGGTGGGCGATGATTTCGTTCTCGAGCTCGACCGACGAGATCCACTCGCCTCCTGACTTGATGACGTCTTTGGATCGGTCGGTGATCTGTACGTAGCCACGCTCGTCCACGAAGCCGACATCACCAGTGCGCAGCCAACCATCGTGAAACTTGTCTGAAGCATCGACGCCGTAGTAGCTGGCCGTCACCCAGGGGCCTCGCACTTCGATCTCGCCGACGGACTCGCCGTCCCAAGGAAGCGCAACACCCTGGTCGTCCACGATGCGCAGGTCTACACCCGCGACCGGTCGGCCGGTTCGGACTCGATACCGCCACGCTTCGTCGCCATCGACGCCGGGGGGCACCGAAGCGATGGTTCCGAGCGGGCTCGTCTCGGTCATCCCCCAAAGCTGAAGAATCGTCACACCGTAGCGCTCCTCAAAGCCTTGCATGAGGGACTTGGGGACCGCTGAGCCGCCGCAGATGACTAGACGAAACGAGGATAGGTCGATGTCTTTCCCATCTCCGTAGTTGAGAACCGCCGTCCAAATGCTCGGCACCGCGCCCGCGAACGTTGGCCGGTGGCGTTCGATCATGGCTACCAAGGGCTCAGGCTGTAAGAACTGCGCTGGTTGTAGGAAGTCGGTTCCGACCCACCAGCCCGCATAGGGCAGCCCCCAGCAATTGGCGTGGAACATCGGCACGATGGTGAGGATCATGTCGTGCTCGTTGAGGCCTGCGACGGCGCCGGACGTAATGCCGTAGGAGTGCAGCACCGTCGACCGATGGCTATAGACGACGCCTTTTGGATCTCCGGTCGTGCCGCTCGTGTAGGCCATCGAGGACGGTGCGCGCTCATCGAGAACCGGCCAGTCGATACCGGGCGACTCCGACGAGAGGAGCTCGTCGTACCGATGGAGGGTTGCCCGCGGCGCTTCGCGTAGCGGCGAGTCGTCACCACTTCCGACGACGATGATGTGCTCCACCGTCGCCATGTCTTTGGCGACCTTTGCGAGCAGCGGCACCAGGCTGTCATCGACGATGATGACCTTGTCCTTTGCGTGGTTGATCACGAACGCGAGCTGTTCCGGGAACAATCGGATATTGAGGGTGTGCATGACCGCGCCCATCGAAGAGATCGCGAAGTACGCCTCCAGGTGCTCCTGGTTGTTCCAGCAAAACGTGCCCACCCTGTCTTCCCGCCGCACGCCGAGCTTCATCAGCGCTTTGGCGAGTTGGTCGGTCCGATCAGCGACCTGAGCATAGGTGCTAATCCGGTCGCCGCCTTCGCGTGCGGTGATGACCCGACTGTCCCCATAAAGACGTCGCCCATGCTCGAACAGATCCGAGATCAAGAGCGGGCGATCCATCATCGTCGAAAAGCTCACCTACACCTCCCGTGGCCCTTGAAAGCCGCTCACTCCGCCTCGAAGCCCGCATCCTTGTGGGCGCCGTCGCAAAACGGCTTGTTCTGCGAGTGCCCACATCGGCACAGCGCAGCCTTCTTGCCCGTCCAAGCCTTCCGGCCACTCGCCGCTACGATGGTGAAGTTGCCATTGAGCAAGAGCGGACCGTTCGGCGCGCGACCGACCTTGAGCGTCCCGCCCGGAGCGTCGAATCCTTCCCCGCTGTCGCCGACAGCACCGTAGTCCTTGAAGCCAGCCTCCTCGTGGCTGTTGTCGCAGAACGGCTTGTTCTTCGATTGTCCGCAGCGGCACAGCGCGGCTCGGAAACGCACGCCGGACATGTCTTCGGCGGCGCCGTCCACCTGGAGGTCGCCGCGAACGTAGAGCGGGCCGTTGTACATCACAGAAACCACGTTCTCGGTGTCTGCGACCTCTACTGTGCCGCCGTCCTTGCGCTCATAAGTCAGCGCGCCAGTAGGACATCGGCCGACCACGTCGGCGACCTCGTCGGGGCTCACCTGGTCGGGCTGGCACCAGGGCTGCCGGCCGCCCACGAAGAGCGCGTTCTTGGCGTGTCCACACTCCCCGATGTGAATGCACAGGCGGCCGTCCCAATGGACGTCTGCCTGGGCGCCGTCGTACTTGAAAACCTTTTGGTCGGTCATGGGGTTCCTCCCAGGGCCGCGGCATCGACTGGCACGCCCTGAACCCGATTTTCTACTACAGCGGGCGGCAAACCACTACAGCGAACTGACGCGGAATCGCTCGAGGCTCTACGGCGTGGTAAGCACGCTATCGAGATGGGGCATCAGCATCATCACCACCACGCGACCTCCGCCGAAGTGGCCGGCAACCGGCGACGGCTGGCCGTGGCGCTTGCGCTGACCGCTACGTACATGGTTGCCGAAGTGGTGGGGGGAATCGCGGCGAACTCGTTGGCGTTGCTCGCGGACGCTGGCCACATGTTTTCGGACGCCGCGGCCCTCGGGCTTTCACTGGTGGCCGTGGTGCTCGCGCAGCGCCCCGCCACGTCGCAGCGAACCTACGGTTTTCATCGCGCCGAGATTCTAGCGGCGCTCACCAACGGGGCCGCGCTTCTGGTCCTCTCCGTTCTCATCGCGCGCGAAGCATGGGAACGTCTCTCGTCTCCCCCCGAAGTACAAGGTGAGTTGATGCTCGCGGTGGCGTTTGGCGGCCTGTTAATCAATTTGCTCAACCTACGGATTCTGAGCGGAGGCCGCGAGAGCAGCCTCAACATTCGAGGAGCCTGGCTCCACGTGGCGGCTGACACCCTGGGCAGCGCCGGCGCGATCTCGGCGGGCGCCGCCATCTACTTCTTCGGCTGGCGATGGGCCGACCCGGTTGCTTCGTTCATCATCGCCGCCCTCGTCTTGTATTCCGCCTGGGGGCTCGTGCGAGAAACCTTGGACGTGCTCATGGAAGGGGTGCCCAGGGGCATTTCGATCCAAGAGGTCACCGAAGCACTCAAGGGACTGCCGGGCGTGCGGGACGCCCACGATCTGCACGTCTGGTCGCTGACGAGCGGCAGGAACATCGCAACTATCCACCTGCTCATCGACGAAGACGCTGATCACCAAGGCATCATCGATGCCGCCAATCGAACCTTGGCGGACCGTTTCGCGATCCAGCACGCGACGATTCAGGTCGAGCACGACGAGCTCGCGAGTCAGTGCAATCCGTGTGGCCCGAGTGCCGCCGCGAGCTAGGAGCACCTCAGTCGCCGACGGGCGTTCCTGCGGCACATCGCGCGCAGATGCACACCTTGCCCTGTGCCTCGACAGGGATCGCCGCGAGCGCACTAGGGCTCATCGTCGCGGTCATGCACCAACACGAGTCTGGCGCTCGGCCTGAGGCAACGGCGCACTCGTTGACGTCGCCGCACAAGGGGCATTTCGTGGCGTCGCTCGAGTCGGATCGCTCTGTCATTCGATTTCCGTGATCTTGTCGATCTGCTCGAACCGCTTGCTGTAAAGCTCGCCGATGTAGGTGTGCATTTCGTTGAGTCTCACCACCTGTTTCGCGGGCGATGCTTCTTTCTCGTTGGCGTCGCAAAGCTTGGTGAGCTCCTGAACCGCATCGAGGGAACGGTTCGCACGCGTCGCCGAAACCGCCAGCAACCCCGTCATCGCCAGCGCAGGTAGAGCCACCATCAAGAAACGCGACCAGACCCCGGCCGGCGTACGTCGGATCATCCAAGGCGACATCATCAGGAGGACGAACGCTGCCGAGCTGGCGAGCAGCCATGGCCCATGGCGTCGCCAGACGTGACGCCATGCGCCCGCACTCTCCTCCTTGCGAGCCTCGATACACGGGTCCGACTCCTTCAAGTACCGAAGCTCGTCCTCGACCGCATCGGCCAGGTCTTCTGCCAGCTCCTCGTTTAGACTGACGCGGGACAAGTCCACCGCGCGGGCGCCGGAGCGCTTCCCCGGAGGCACCATCGAGAACCGATTCACATACACGGTGCGGCCCGAGTCAGCCGTGTACGAATAGAAGACGGGGGACGACTGGGCGTACGCGACGCCTCCAAGCCACAGGACCGCAGCGACAGCGAGGATCCGCATCAGCTCTTCTTTGCGACGGAAGACAGAATCAACATACCGAGCACCGCGCTCGTGAACGAGCCGAGGATGATGCCAATCTTGGCGGACAGCAAGAGCCCGCCAGAAAGTCCGAGCGACGCGATGAAGAGCGCCATCGTGAAGCCGATGCCACCGAGAAACGCCGCACCCCCGAGAATGGGCCACGTCACGCCCTCGGGCCGGGTGGCCCAACCGAGCTTCACGGTGAGCCAGGAGGCACCGAAGATGCCGAGTGGCTTCCCGAAGAACAGACCGGCCGCCACGGCGACGGCGACGGGCTCGCCAATTGCGTTTAGCTCGATCGGCACGCCTGCGTTGGCCAAAGCGAAGAGAGGCATGATGCCAAACGCCACCCAGGGGTGGAGCGCGGTCTCGATCCGGAACAAAGGCGACACGGCTTCGCGAGATGCAAAAGACAGATCGGCCACGAGTTCTCGCGCCCTGTCGATGCTGGTGTCTTCCCTGCGGAGTGTATCGTCGGTGTGCCGGAGGAAACCCAAGAACTTCATCCCACCCAACCATGGGTGCACAGGGGTCAGCAGGCCCACGATGACTCCTGCAATCGTCGGATGCACTCCCGATTGGAGGGTGCAGAGCCAGACCCAAACACCCACGATCAAGTACATGCCCACTGAGCGTACGCCGAGACGGTTCATCGCCACGATCACCACGAGTCCGACGCCCGCTCCAGCCAGCCACGCGGAGCTGATCGACTCCGTATAGAAGATCGCGATGACGAGAACCGCCATCAGGTCATCGACGATGGCTAGGGAGAGCATGAGAATGCCGAGGCCGCGCGGGACGCGACTGCCAAGGAGCGAAAGGCAACCAACGACGAACGCAATGTCCGTCGCCATCGGAACCGCCCAGCCGTGCTGCCCCGCCTCCCCGTATTGAAGGGATAGGTAGATCGCGACGGGCACAATGACGCCACCAAGCGCCGCGGCAACCGGCAACGTCACCTTCTTGGGGTCGCTGAGCTCTCCGATGATCAGCTCGCGTTTGATCTCGAGGCCGATGACGAAGAAGAAGACGACCATCAGCCCGTCGTTGATCCAGTGAGCGACCGAGTAGGCGAGTTCGAAGTCGCCTACGGCGACGCGAATCTCGTGATGCCAAAACGCATCGTACGCCTCGGCATACGGAGAGTTCGCGGCGAGCAGTGCGATCGCCGTGCAGATCAGCAGCACGACACCGCTCGCCGATTCGATGTGCATGAACGCCGTGAGAGGCCGTCCTAGGCGTTGAATCGGGCGATCCGGCAGGTGCGTGATTCTTGAGTACGAGAGGTCTTCCTGGCCCATCGGCGACCGGCTTATCGCGGAACGTGCTAGAAGGCCAGGGTCTATGTGGATCAGCGAAACTGTGGTGGCGTGGGCGTTCTTGGGAGCGAGTCTCGTTGGCGCGACGTTCACGCTGAATGCATTCATGCCGGTGCGCCGCGTACCGGCGCTCTTCGTGCCAAGCTTCTTTGGCTCTTGGCTCACGGCGGAACTCGCGATTCATCACCTCGTTTGGCAGTCGATCTTGACAGTCCTCTTCGTGCAGTTTGGAGCCCTCTCGACTTGGCCGGGGCTCGTGGGCCTGGGGATTACGGTCGCCTCGTGGCTCGGCCTCCTACTGCTGTTCAACGACGGACGCACGACACACCACACCTTTGATGAAGCACTCGCGGATCTCGCCGAGCCGGCCAATACCGCCCGCCTGCCATTCTCCCGCCTACTCCTGCCATTTCGGTTCGGCCGTCCGGGCGTCAAAGTCATACGCAACGTCGAGTACCGCGAGGTTGCGGGCAAGCAACTGCGCCTGGACGTCGCCATGCCGGAGGAGGACGGCACCAATCGCCCGGCGATCATGCAGATTCACGGGGGCGCCTGGATCATCGGAGACAAGCGCGAACAAGGCTGGCCCCTCATCGGGCACCTCGCGGCCAACGGCTGGGTCTGCTTCAACGTCAACTATCGGCTTAGCCCTGCCGCTACGTGGCCCGACCATCTCATCGACTTGAAGTACGCCCTCAAGTGGATTCGCGAGCACGCGGACGAGTACGGCATCGACCCCAACTTCGTGGCTGTCACGGGCGGCTCCGCGGGAGGACATCTCACCGCAATGATGGCGCTCACGGCAAACGACCCCGAGTACCAACCGGGTTTCGAGCTCGCGGACACCACCGTGCAAGCAGCGGTGCCGGTGTACGCCGTGTACGACTTCACGAATCGCCTAGGCACGATGCTGAAGACCTTTCGAGGTCAGATGCTCGAGCCGATGATCATGAAGGCGTTTTTCGACAGGGAACCAGAGAAATTCCACCGCGCCTCTCCGCTCGATCGAGTGCACGCCGAAGCGCCACCCTTCCTGATTGTGCACGGCGATCGGGACACGCTGGCGCCCGTCGAAGACGCACAGCTCTTTGTAAAAACTCTGCGGGCGACATCGCGCTCTGAGGTAATGTACACGGAGCTCCGAGGCGCTCAGCACGCGTTCGATATTTTCGCGTCGCCGCGCACCTCGCGGATGCTCGACGGAACGCTTCGTTTCCTGACGGCCATGCACGAGCAGGCCAAAACTTCAAACGCCTCTCGTCTGGCCGAACAATCGGCGTCTCCGGCTCCCGAACAAGCGCTCGTCAGTACACCAACTGGATCTTGAGCGTGACGGGTCCGCCCTGATAATTGAACTTCGCGTCCTTGTAGAGGGGCGGACCAAACCTCTTGGATTTGGCGTTCTGCGAGACGCCCCATGGCTCCTTGGCACCACCGATCGCGTTCGTATCGAGCTTGCCGTCGCCGTTCGTATCGAGAAACACAGAAGCTGCATACTCGCCTAGGCCCGTTCGCCTGAACACGCACTTGACCGTGTCGCCTTTGACGTCGACCCAGGTTCGTCGAAGCGCGCGGCGATGCTTGCGCGGAAAACCTTTGTTCTGCCAGAACAGCGCGCACGCCATCCTGCCCGTCGCCTCCTGGATCCCCGTAATCTCGAGCGTCAGGGTATTGCGCGCGGCCGGGTCGTTGGGGTCGTCGGTGACCTGCGCCCCGGAAGACGAGGACACGACCCCAGCGCCCACGAGCACGATCGCGACCAACCCAGTAACCCCCCGCTTAGTCCAATCCATCTAGTGCTCTCCGGATTCCCATCCACGCTGCCGGCTCATCGTCACGCCGCTTTGACGTGGCCATGGGGCAAATGTTTAGACGAGACATGGGGTTTTGCCAAATGAAGCACCTGATTTCATTGGTAAATGACGAATTTAGTGTTTTCTTGTTGACGATACGAACGTTCGTTCTATTATTGGAATATGGGCAAAGGTGAAGAGACCAAGCGAGCCATCGTCGACCAGGCACTCGAACTCGCCAGCACGGTCGGCCTCGACAAGCTAACCATCGGCGCGCTCGCTGGCGCGACCGGCATGTCGAAGAGCGGCCTGTTTGCCCACTTCCGTTCCAAGGAACAACTGCAGCTTCAGGTTCTCGTCCAGGCGCGTCAGCGCTTCATTGACGTCGTCATCGACCCAGCGCTCAAGAAGCCGCGCGGCGAGGCGCGCCTGCGATCGATCTTTGAGCGCATGTTGAAGGAGTGGGAGCAAGAGCTTCCCGGAGGCTGCATTTTCCACGCGGTTTCTGCGGAGCTCGACGACCAGCCCGGCCCGGCTCGGGACTACCTGGTCCAAACCCAGCGCGACTTGGCGGACACCCTGAAGCGCGCCACCGAGATGGCAATCGAAGAAGGCCAGTTTCGGAAGGACTTGGATCTCGATCAGTTCGTGTTCGAGCTGGGCTCGATCACCGCGGCCTATCATCACTTCGGGCGTCTGTTGGGCAATCCAGACGCAGAGCAAAGAGCTCGCACCATGTTCGAAGCACTGTTCGCGCGGGCGCGCTGAGGAAACACGCCATGACTACCCAAGGCAGAAACACTTTGACTATTTCACATAAAAGCACGAACGATCGTTCTCATGTCTCCGCACCTGTTTGGCTGCGGGCCTCCTTCTCCGCCGCAGGATATCTGGCTCCGAGCCTCACTGCTGGGGTCGCCGAGCGATTGTTCTTCAAGACCCGTCGCAACGGACCCCGCCCGGGCGAGCGCGACGTACTCGAAACTGCGACGCCCTCTTCGATCGCCGGCATGAAGGCCTGGTCCTGGGGCGAGGGGCCCACCGTCCTTCTCGTACACGGCTGGAACGGCCGCGCCACGCAACTCGGTGGCTTCGTCGAGCCCCTGGTCGCCCGCGGCTATCGGGTGGTGGCGTTCGATGCTTTCGGTCACGGCGAGTCACCGGGCAGCAGTATGTCGATTCCTGAGTTGGCGACCTGCATTCAGCAGGTCTCCGACGAGCTCGGCGGCCTTCACGGCGTGATCGCACATTCGATGGGAGGGGCAGCGACGACGCTCGCCCTCTCCAACGGCTTGCAACTCGAACGCGCCGTCTTCGTCTCGCCCCCCTCCGACCCGAGGCTGTTCCTCCAGATCTTCAGCGATGCGTTGGCCATCCCTCGTGAAGTGCGCGGGCACTTGAAAGAACGCGTGGAGCGCCGAGTCGGAATCACGATGGAGCGTATGCGAGCCAACCGGATCGCTCCGTCGATGCGAGCTCCGCTTCTAGTCATCCACGATCGGAACGACAAGGAAGTTCCCGTGGACTCCGGCCAAAGCATCGCCGAGGCCTGGCCGAACGCAGAGTTGATCATCACCGAAGGGCTCGGCCATCAGCGGATTCTCCGCGCCGAGCACGTCACAAATGTTGCCGCGAGCTTCATCGACGCAATCCAGCGTCTGAAGAGCGCGGCCTAAATCAGGAAAGGCAGAACACCATGACTACAGAAATCAGAGACCCGCAGTTCGCAATCGGCGTGAACGAAATCGTCGACTCAATCGTTTGGCCCGACGCGTCCTTCGCGCTGAGCCCCTTGGAAGCCGTCGTGAACGTAGTGACGGCCCTCTACGAGGCGTTCGCAACTCCGGATCGCGTCATCCTCCGCCACGCTCTGAACGGAATCGCGTTTTGAGCGGGCGCCCCTGTTGGAAAGCCGGGTCGGGGTCGACGCAGACCGTCACCATCGACCCGGCATTGGGAGGCGCCATGCCGTCGCCGTCGAGGTTCACCGTTCGAACGCAGCCACCGCCTCACGCAGCGGCTCAGGCACCCTCACCTTCTCGCGGGTCTTCGGATCGACGCAGACGCTGGTGACACTCGCGTTCGCCAGCGTCTCGCCCTGGCTATTGCGAATCACGAACGACGTGGTGACGCTCGAAGTCCCAATTTTCGAGATACGAGTCTCGATGTGAACGTCTTCTTCGGAGCGGGCGCTGCCCACGTAGTCGCAGTTGGCGTTCACGAAGAACATGTCCGTGCCAGCCTTCACCATCTCCTGCCAAGGCATCCCAATCGCCCTCATGTACGCACTCATCGCCTCATCGCAGAAGACAAAGTAGTTGCCAAAATAGACATGCCCTTGCATGTCCGTGTCCCGAAACCGAACACGCATCGTGTAGACAAACGGGGGCTCCACGCAGAGAGGCTACGACACGGCAGCGCAGGAACAACCCGAGCCACCAGGCCACCGCGCCACTGACGCTGTCACTGGCACTGGCACTGACACTGGCACTGGCACTGACACTGACACTGACACTGACACTGGCACTGGCACTGGGCGCTGACACTGGGCACTGTCGCTGCCACTGACGCTGATACTGTCACTGACGCTGGAGCCGTCCCCGCCCCCCGCCCGGGGCAGTCCGCGCGGGTTCGGGTTTGGCTGCGCTCTTCGCCTCGGTGCATAGCGAACGCACGGGGCTCTCTTCGGTCACCTTCCACTCACAGAGATCGGCGATTCGGCCGGAACCGTCCGTCGCGGGGCGGATCCAAACGAAGGTCTGCTCCCCCAGGCGGACCGTGCATTCCGGGTCCGCGAATGCCTTGGACCAAAAGCCCCCGTTGTAGAGGGTGATCGGACCGACCTGTTCGCACTTGGGCTGGTGAGTGTGTCCGAACACGACGCGGCGAGCGCCGGTGATCTTGAAGATGAGCTCTGCGAGCCGATCGGTGAGCAGTGGCACCACGAACACCGTGGGCCGGACCGAGGAAGCGTACGCGAGATAGGGAAGCATGAAGACCAGAGCTGGCACGAACACCCACAGGGGGCTGATGGGCCACGCGATATTGATGTGCAGCACGACCTGCCATGCGAGAAAGATCGCAGCCAACAAGAAGCCCGCGCGGTCGAGCCAGAGCTCCCGTGCGATCCGAAACGGATTGTTGGTCGCCGACGGGACGTGAAGAGCATTGAGCTTGCGGACCATCGACGGCGTCGCCTGCGAACGCAGTGCGATCGATCTGACCTTGTCATCAACGAGTAGCGGATCGCGCATGGGGTGACACCAATGCGTGCGGAGCGAAATCAACAGCGTAGCGTACGCCCCCCATAACCACGTCCAAATCAGGAGAGGCTGACTCCGCAACATGTAGCGGTAGAAGAACCGCAGGTACGCAGTGGCGCTCATGATGTAGTTCTCGGACTGATGCGGATTGAAGTACCCCATTCCGTTGAGCATGTACCGCGCCGCCAAGTCGCCGAACGGAATGCGCACCCGAGGCTGCCCGCGGATCTCGATCAGCGGATCGACGGGGTCGCGTACTACGCAGTTCGGGTCGTACTGGTGGCCGTGACTGACGTACGTGTCCCCGCCGCTCAGATAGAACCAATTGCAGAACACGACGGGGTCGTCGTCCTCCTCCTCACCGATGTTTGATGGGAACGGGGCGCCGATCGCATCGCAGATCATTCGTTGCACCGAAGGCCAGTAGAGCTCGACGTCGTGGTTGCCGACTATGAAGACCGCCCGGTGACCCTTCGCGATGAAGAGACCCAACGCCTCGAACCAGCGAGGGTGGTCCTCGATGATGCGCTGCATCTTGAACTGGCTCTTCCACTCTTCGCTTCCCAAGCCGCGCGCACGTTCCAGCCATTCGACGTGATGGTCCTTAGTCGGCACGGTGGTGACGTTGTCGAAGTCGAAAATATCACCATTGAGCAGCAGCTCGACCGGCCCGGTGGCCTTCTCCGCGATGTGCTCGAGAAACGCCGCGAACTCCTCGTCGATGAAGAACTCGCGGCGTTTGTACGCCATCCACATCGGTCGCCGCGGGTCTGGCTCTTGCGCCTCCGACAGGTGCATGTCGGAGACCACGTACGTATGCAGATCGGTTTCCATCGGGCCGGATTCTCAGTGTGTCAGGCGGTGGCGCGAGACTCCAGCAATCGGCATCTTCGGCTGGTTTCACGCACTACGTGTGCCTAGCCTGACGCGGCGGCTCCTTGCACCGCCACGTGCTCCCGCCGCCCGATGAAAAGATGGGCCAGGACCAAGAGCGTGAGTCCGGTCGCGAAAATCGCCACGTAGACCGTCCCTAGACCGGGATTCGCTGCGGTCAGGAAATTGGCGATCTGTTTCTGGCCCCACATGACTGGCATGAATGGCTCCACGTCGATCGGAGCCCTTGGATCGAGGTTGTGCCCGAAGGTATAGAGCTTGTAAGCCAGTCGCCCGAACCCAAAGATGCCCGCGTAGGTCGTCATTACTAGTAGGTCGATCATGGTACTGACCTTCCCTATGACGGCTGTTCGCAACGCGAAGATGATCATGGCGACGAAAAGGAACGGAATCCAGTCGAGGTCCGTGAGCGAAGTGCGGTCGAGCGGCGCCATCCCGATGTAGTGGTTCAGCGTGTTGATCTCCTGCACGTCGTTGCCGTCGTTGCCGCCATCCACCTTGTACGAGTAGATATAGAGGTCGAGCCCTTCTGGATACTGCGGCGCCTGCATGTTGATGTGCCACATCGGGGCCGTGAAACTCAGCCCCACGAAGATCGTGAGGAGAGCGAGCACGACGCGTGCCCACGGAAAGATTGGTTCGTCCAAGAATCGATAGAATGCGTCCATTGCCTTTGACATTTCGCCTCCTCTTAGGCCTTCATTTCCTAAACAACGTCTCCCCGACGCAACTTCCAAAGCCCGCTCATCCACGCGAGCGTCCCGAGCACCATCGGCCAAGCCACACCCCACACGTAGAGTCCGGTACTGCCGATTTGGTTAGCCATGTAAAAACCGACTGGACCGAGCACGCTGAGCTCGGGATCCGCGGACGACAATAGGGCCATTCGAACGCTCTGGACCGGGTTGAGCGCCGCCACCGCGAACACGACCCTCGGCTCCATGCGCCATTGCAACATCATCCCGGCCAGCGCGAAATCCATGAACGCAATGCCGGCCACCCAAATCAGCAGCAAATACATGGTCGCGCGGGCCGAGTTCTGCACCGTGGTGGACACCCACAGACCGAGCCCCGAGAACGACCAAATCAGGATGGCGCAAAGCACGATGCAGTGCCCGATGAAACTCCACGCAACTTGCTGGCCGAACGCAATGCGACCGAAGAGACCGACAGCCACCATCAACACGGCAAGCGGCGCCAACAACACTAAAAACCGGATGCTCGAAATCGCGCTGAAGTAAGCGCCGCGGGAAATCGGCTGACTGAACAGGATCTCCAGTGTGCCGTCATCGCGGGACTTGTTGACGACCTGACCGGTCGCGACCAAAGCCATCAACGGCAGGAGCACGAGCAGCGCGTGCACGTACGACACCAGCACCCTGCCCGTGCCGGTAAACCCGAAGACGGTCGATTCGCGCATCCCAACCATCAGGAACACCCCAGCGAGCACGGCATACACGACGACGCAAAACAGCAGCCACCGCGAACGAAGGACGTCCGCGAAATCGAGCCGGGCGACCGCCCAATAGGACCGCAGCTGGCGACTCATGACCCTCCGTGCTGGTTGTGAGGCCGGGCGCTCACTTGGCTTTTGGCCCAGTCGATGTCCTGGGCTTCGGGCGTCTCCTTCGGGACGGCACGGATTCCATATCCCATGGGAGAATCTTCGACGGGAAGAAAGCCCACTTCGGACTCGGCAAGCCAACCGTCCTCGTCGTAGTTGCGGAAGTAGACCGCATGTGCGGAGACTTCGTGCGACTCGAGGTAGTCGAAAAGACAGCCAGGATCGTCGAAATTCAGGATATCACCCGAGGTCGTCTGAACTTGGGCAGCGAACCGTGGGTCCCCAACGTGCATTTTGCAGTGCTGGCACACCTCGCCGTCCCACACGACCGGCACGGCACCTTCAGGAAGCGTCACCTGGTTGAATCGGACGAACGCGACGACGACCGCGACGAGTGCGACCACTAGCAGGGCGCCCTTAATCATCTTGATGGGCATCGTCCCTGCCTCCTTGGTCATCGAGTTGCACGGCATCGGCGTCACGCACGAGTAGGTTTACGATCTGACCTTCGAGGTCGTGGGAGATCTGTGCAACGAGCTCGAGCTTCTCGGAGCGCGTCGCGGTGCGGCTCCACCATCCCGCAACCCCTGACTGGAACCCCATCCGTGCGAGCGTATCGTCGTCGACGCCGTTCTTCATCTGGACGTCAATCGTGCTCAGCGTCATTCGGTCCAGATAGTCCTCGGTCGGGCCGAAGTACGCGAGCCGCCCCTCCTCGAGCACCATCACCCGGTCGACGAGGGTGCGGATCTCTTCGAGCCTGTGCGAGCAAAGGATCAGCGTCGCGTCCTGCGTTCGCTCGGAAAGCAAGTGGAACAGGTCCCTGCGGGACTGCGTATCGAGGCTCGCGGTGGGCTCATCGAGCACGTAAAGCGATGCCTGGCTCGCCAGGGCGATCGAGAGCAAGGTCTTTTGCTTCGCGCCACCCGACAGGTTGCAAAAGGGCTGGCGCTCGACCGCGAGCAGGTCGATCCCGACGTCCTTACCGCACGCCACCACCGTATCGGGCGACATTTCGCGAACACGGGTGATCGCTTTGATCACCTCGCCAACCGAGGCGCTGAACTTCGGTGCGATCTGCGGGACGTATGCAATGCGGTCGGCCAGATCCATTCGGCGCTTCTTCTCGCCGTCGAGCAAGAGCTCTCCCTCGCATCGAAGGAGACGCAGAATGATCCGGATCAGGGTCGACTTGCCCGAAGCATTTGGTCCGATGAGACCGACCCTCCCGCCGCTCGGAATCGTGAAGTCGATGCCGCGGAGTGCCTCGACGCGTCCGAATCGCTTCCGAACCGCTCTGCCCTCAACGCGCATCGACAGCCTTCCAACTTGCCGTACGCATCGCGGGGCGAGGGTCTATCAGGGTGGTCTGTGGTTCGACCATCGGGAACAAAGAGCTGATCGCATCGAGAAGCTCGAGCGTGATCGCCCCTCGGAAGAACTGCAGCTGAGGATACGTGCTCTCGAGCTGACTGCTCAGCCGACGGAGCTCGTAGGGGATATCGCCGAACCCGTCACCATCCATGTCGTAGCCGGCGTAGTCGTCGAACGAGTTGCCGATCCACTCGACCTCGAGGGCGTTGCCGCCTCCCTCCACTTGGAGCTGCGAATGATTGCTCACGAACTGGTTGCCTAGAAACGCGTTGCGCCGCGCACTCGAGTGCATGAGGACCGCAACTTCCGAGTGGAAGAACGCGTTGTTCTCGAAGGTGTTGAAATCGTCGGGCTCGAGCGGCGCGGTGTCCATGTAGACGCCTTTCGTGTTCGCGATGAAGGCGTTATCGGTGACCGTCAAGTTGCCCGACTCTTTGATGCCGAGACCCATTCCCCCAGCACCCGATGAGCGGGCCAAGAGGTTATTGTGGAGCACCAAATTGCGGCTGTACATGATGAAAATGCCGACCACATTGTCGATGTATCGGTTCCCCTCCACGCGGTTGCCATGGCTGTACATGAAGTGAGTGCCGTACCGGCTTCGAACGACCGTGTTCCTGAGGAGCTCGTTGTTGCTCGAGTACCAGACGACCATGTCGCGGCATCCAATGACCTGGTTGTCCCAAATCTTCGAGTCCCGGGTCTCCCATAGGCGAATCCCGTCACCTCGGAGACCGAGCGGCCCCTCGTCAGGTCCCTGAACGACGTTGTTGAGAATCAGCGCACGGTTGGCCTTCTCGACGAGTACCCCGAACGCCGCGTTCTGCACGCGCACGCCTTCTACTCGAATATCATCCGCTACGACGTGCACTGCGGCATCCAAGGTATCGAAGCGGCCGCCGCTTCCGTCGACGGTCAGGCCGGTGAGCGCAGCGCCGTTCGTCTCGAGCTCGATCGTGGTCCCCTCGCCGGACGAGCGAATCACCGCCTCACGCGGTCCCCATATCTCGACGCTCTTGGTGACTGTCAGCGGGCCGTAGTAGGACCCGGGTTCGAGACAGAGCGCCATGCCGTCCTCGGCGCCGTCCACCGCGGCTTGCAAGTCCGTCCCCGCGGCGACCGGCAAGCAGTCAGCGGGCCGCGGAGGTAGAGCGAGCGCCGCCTCCACAATCAGAGGCGGCGCACCTTCAGACGCACAGGCAGCCAGGGTCAACAGACCCAACGCGCACACACACGCACGGCCGGGAGCGTTCAGCCCTCGGCCGACGCGTGCGGCGCCTCGACTCAACTGGGTTCCACCAACAGGTAGCCCGCCATCTCGAGGTGGAGGGCCGAGCAGAACTCGGTGCAGTAGAACGGGAAGGTGCCTTCCCTGTCAGCTACGAATGTGATGTCGACGTGCTTGCCGGGCTCGAGACTGCTGTGCACGTTGTACGAGCCGATGGTGAAACCATGGGTCGCGTCGTGGGCCTGCTCGACGTTGGTGATGTGCAGATGAACGATGTCACCCTTCTTCACGCGGATGATGTCCGGCGTGAAATGGCTTCGCACCGACGTCATGTAGACGTGCACGTTCTTACCCTCGCGCTCGATGCGCTCTTCCTTAGCCTTCACGGCGTTCGGACTGTGCTCGTCCGTCACGACGTCGTAGCCGGCGGGCTTGTACACATTGACCGGGTCGAGCTTGTCGGCCTTGATCATCTGCGCGTAGTGCGGCTCTCCAAGCGGTAGCGGCATGTCGTAGAGGAGCTGCATCGGCTCGCTGTTGATGTTGATCAACTGGAAGTTCTGAGGAAGAAGAGGCCCAACCTTATTGAAGCGGTCGAGCGCCCACTTGTTCATGGCGATCAAGTACCCGCCATCAGGACTCACCGTGTCACCCTCGGCAGCCACGATGTGACCAACGTTGTAGTGAACCTTGACCTTTTCGATGACCTTGAGGTCCTTGAGCGACCATTTGGCCACCGTCGACTCGATGAAGACCGAAGTATAGGCGTTGCCCTTGTCGTCGAACTGTGTGTGAAGCGGCCCTAGGCCAATCTCGACCTGGCCCCGGATGCTCTCTTCGAACGGCAGGATCGGAATGCCGTACTGGTCCTTGCCAGCGTATTTCTTGGCGTCGATGAGGGCCTTGATCTTCTCGAACACGTAAATCGTTCCGTGCGTGTCGAGCTTGCCGGAGATGACGAGCTCCTTGCCATCCGGGGTCACGTCTACCCCGTGCGGACTCTTAGGCTCGCCCAGCAGGTGCAACAGCCCCTCTTTGTTGGTCGTCTCGAGCATGATCACGTCCATGCCGGCGATCTTCTTGGTCTTGCCTGCCTTGTAGACGGCCTCGGCCTTCTTGAGATCGATGATGTGAAGGTAGTCCATGTCGTTCTGGGATGCGCCAGACTCCATGGGTGGACGGCCTTCCAGTGTTCCGCCGTAGGACATTTCGGTGTTGAACGAGTTGATGAACACCCAGCCCTCGCTCGCCAGCTTTCCGGCATCTGCAAGGTCCTGCATGTAGGGCGGCAGCTCCATGGCGAAGGAATTCGAT
The DNA here is from genome assembly GCA_965369435.1 of uncultured bacterium. Taxonomy (GTDB): domain Bacteria; phylum Myxococcota_A; class Polyangia; order Polyangiales; family Houyiibacteriaceae; genus SG8-38. The sequence goes on along the minus strand of CBDURI010000005.1, from coordinate 2,450 downwards.
GGGTCGATCTTTCCCTTCTCGCGATCGAACTTCCAGAAGATCACCGCGCCGCGGTACTTCTCTTGGAAGTCTTCGATCGGCGCGTAGCCACCACCGAGCGGCGCCGGGTACTGGCTCGACTCGATCACGTACTCGGTGTTCGGCGTGACGAAGGTCGCGCCGTGATCACTCTGAATCAGCTGCGAGGTGACGATTTGCTTGGTGACAAAGTCGTGAAGGTCGACCACCGCGATACGCGCGTTGGCCTTGTCGTTCACGAAGACGAACTTGCCATCGTAGTCACCGGCGGTCTCGGAGAGCGCGGGATGGTGCATGTCGCCCCAAGTCATTTCCTTGCCGAAACGGCTGCCCATCTTGAGGACTTGGCCGCTCTGGTCGCCGTAGCCATAGCCCTGCCAGGGCTCCGGCGTGAACACGCCCACGTACTTCAGGATACGCATGGACGGAACGCCGATGACGACCATGTTACCGCCGTGGCCGCCCGAGGCGAAGGTCAGATAGGTGTCCTTCTTACCGGTGGGCGTGTAGGTCTGAAGCGCTGCGCTCACATCGGCTTCTGTCAGCCCGCGCTGCTTCATCAACTCCGCGGTCGAGCTCGCCGGCGCCTGCGACACCTGCGTCGCCTGCTGCGGACCGCACCCCATGCTGACCGTCGCAGCCAACAGAACCGCGATACCCGATGCGCTGAGCGCACCAATCCTCGTGAACCTCATCTGAACTCCTCACTCCCCTCGGCTAGAGGGAAAATCTCTACGTCGCTTCCCTCAGCGAAAGGGAAGATTTCCGAATTTTTCGTTCCGCTCCCCCCTGGAACCGGGAGAACGTTGCGCCCAAGCGCGATGCAATAAGTAAGCCAGCTACTTGGCGAGATCCCGAATCAGCTTGACCAACTCAGCGACCAGTTCCGGCTTTGCGTCGAGATCGGGATTCGGGGGCATCGTCGCCGCCTTGCCGACCGCAAGGCCGCCGAAGACGATGATCTTCTGGAGATGGTCATCGGTGACCGAGGCCTGCCACTCCGGGGACGTGAAATCACGGGGCTTCGGGTCGAGCGCGGCCGAGCCGTCGCCATCACCCTTGCCGCTCGTGCCGTGGCACACCGTGCATCGATTCTCATAAATCGCCGCGGCTTCAGCAACCGGATCTCCTGCCGGCTCTGCGGCCGGCGCCGGTGTCGGGGCGGGTGCGGGTTCTGCAGCCTTGGGCTCAGCGGGCGCGGTATCCTTCGAGGTGCACCCCGAAATGCCAACTATCAATCCGATGAGTAAACCAATCCATCTTGCACGCATAAACCCTCCTCGTTGCGGCGGAGTCTAGGCTCACCGGCAGGGGGGGCAAGCGCTTAGTGAGAGAAAAAGCTGCGCCTAAAAACACGCCAAACGCAGATTTTGCGCACTGCATCAAAAGCCGGTCTTTCGAATACCTGGCGATAAATTGTGTGTCTATACTCCGCACGCGCTTCGAGGCGCTTCCGATCAGGGGAGGATGTGATGAGAGGTTTTATGAGAATTACGGTTGTCGGCGGGCTGCTTTGTGGGCTCCTCGTTTTTGGCTGCAAGAAGCAGGAGGCCGCGCCAGCTGAAGCGGCACCCGCTGAGGAAGTGGTCGTCGTAGAAGCATCGAACGTCCCTCCGCTGCACGAGAACAACATCGTCAGCATTGCCATCGGCTCGAAGGACCACACGACGTTGGTCGCTGCCCTCAAGGCCGCAGACTATGTCACTTCGGTTGCGGCTTCCGGTCCGCTCACGGTGTTCGCTCCGACGAACGATGCGTTCGCCAAGCTGCCCGAAGGCACGGTAGAAAACCTGGTCAAGCCCGAGAACGTGGACACGCTCCGGACCATCCTCAAGTACCACGTCACCACGTCGGCGATTCAGCCGGACTGGCTCAAAGACGGACAGAAACTCTGGATGGCCAACGGTGGGAAAACCACGGTGCACCTGAAGGACGGTAAGCTCGTTGCGATCAACGACGCGAAGATCCTTGCGCAGATCCCGGCCGAAAACGGAATGCTCTACATCATCGACACGGTTCTGTTACCGCCAGAAAAGTAGGGTCGTCTCATGAGTAGCTACTCCGCGTGGCCTGCGCCCCGCGCGCTGCGAGTGGTCGCGTTGCTGATCGCCATCACGCCGCTGCCTGGTTGCACCGACAGCGGCGCCACGGACATGCCGCAGGAGCCTGTCGAAGAGGGCACGTACTTCATGCGCGACTCGGACGACCGCGTCGTGATCCTGCACGGGCTCAACATCATGAGCTCAGCGAAGGGGACCCTGAACGCCTCCCGGTCTTGACGGAAGAAGACGTGGAGCGCTACGCACAGCTCTGGGGCTTCAACGCCGTGCGCTACCTAATCTTCTGGGACGCCATAGAGCCTTCGCGCGTGTTCGCTCTCGCCTTCGACCCTTCTCCTTCAGCAACGCTTCCGACCGAAATCTATCTCCCAG